>JBAZNK010000013.1 GCA_041649255.1 bacterium | reverse complement strand
TTTTTTGTAACACTTATTTAAATCAATTGTTATATTTGCTTTTCCTATTGGACCTTTCCAGCCTGCGCCTGTTTCTAATATATAACTTATAACATGATGCGTACCGGCACTCCACATTGAAGGGTAAACCCAGTATGTATTTCTTATTGTTTTTGTTTCGCCTTTTGCAAAATCTACTTTCCACGTGTACCATTTTCTATTTTCGTATTCATTCATCATTTCTTCACGTATATTAACTTCAACTTTTTTCCCATCCACCCATGTTTTAAAATCATGAAGCTTGGAATCAGATAGACCATGCATTCCATATTCAAGACCGGGAAATCCTAACAATGTCCCTTTAACTGTTTCTCCTGTATTTACGAATGTAAAGATACAATCAACGAGAATTTTTTTCTTAGCCCAACCGTATATTTTTGTTGAATCTGAGGGTTTTTCTACTTTTATGTTTACTGTTTCTGCTTGCATAACAATGGTTTTACTATTTATAGGATATACGTTGTGTCCCGATTCAAAAAGCAGTCCATCATCTGCGGATAACGAGGAACACAAAACCAGAGCAGTGAGTAAAATTTTCAGAAATCGTTTCATAATCTCAAAAACTTAGCTGATGGGAGAGCCTGAAGGGACGTCTTTTTCGGGTGTGAGGACGACGATATTATTTGCATCAGACGCGGCGAGCACCATTCCTTCGGATATTTCGCCCATCATTTTCCGCGGTTCGAGATTCGCCAGGATTATGACTTTCTTCCCGACAAGCGATTCCGGCGAATAACTTTTTGCGATGCCTGCAAGAATTTGTTTTTCCTTGTCTCCCACGAGAACCTTGAGCTTGAGCAGTTTTTCGCTTTTCGCTACGGGAACGGCTTCTTTTATTTCGCCTACACGGATATCCAATTTTTTGAAATCATCATAAGAGATTGTCGGTTTTTCCGGGACTGCGGGAGTTTCGGGTTCAAGCGCTTTTCCGAGTTTGGATTTTTCTTTTTCCATCTGCGCTTTGTCGAGTTTTTTGAAAAGTATTTTGACTTCTTTGATGTCTATGTCCGACGGGACGGCGAATTTTCCGATGTTATCCCAGGAGTCGACTTTGAATCCGAGCATATTATTTATGGCGTCGGAGGTGAAAGGCAGGAACGGACTGAGCAGTGCGGCGAGATTGCAAACGAGGACGGTGCTTATGTAAATGACTGTGGGTGTGCGTTCGTTATGTTCCCAGGGGTGCTGGTAATCGAAATATTTGTTTCCTTCTTTTGCAAGCGCCATAACTTCTTTCAGCGCGAGTTTGAATTCGAAACCTTCGATAAATTTTTCGACGTTTTCTTTTGTGATAATGATTTGGCTTAGCAGTTCAGTGTCTTCGAGGGTGTAATCTTTGGGAGCGGGTATTTTATTATTAAGGTATTTATTAATGAAACCGAGCGTTCTATTGATGAGATTGCCGAGAATATCGGAAAGTTCGTTATTGTTTTTCGTCATAAAATCGTCCCAGGAGAAGTCCACGTCGCCTTTTTCGGGGGCGTTAATCGTGAGGACGTACCTGAGCGGGTCGGGGTCGAAAGACTTGAGATACTCGGGAATCCAGACCGCCCAGTTTCTCGATGTGGATATTTTTTTGCCTTCGAGATTCATAAATTCGTTCGCGGGAATCTCGGAAGGGAGAATGAAATCGCCGTGAGCCATTAACATACAAGGGAAAACGATTGCATGAAAAACGATGTTATCTTTCGCGAGAAAGTGAACGAGTTGAGTATCCTCGGAGAGCCAGTAATCAGCCCAGCGTTTTTCGTCCCATTCTTTCGTGGCGGAGATGTATCCGAGAAGCGCTTCAAACCAGACGTAGATGACTTTTCCCTGCGCCTCGGGAAGAGGAACGGGCACGCCCCAGTTTATGTCACGTGTGATGGCTCGAGGTTCAAGACCTTCTTTGAGCCAGTTATTCGAGAGAGCGAGGACGTTTTCGCGCCAATCGGTTTTTGACGAAATCCAGGTTTTGAATTTTTCCTGCAACAGGTCGAGTCGGAGAAACCAGTGGTTAGTCTCTTTCAGGGTTGGAGTGTTGTGACAGATCTGGCATTTTGGTTCTTTAAGCATCGTCGGTTCGAGCCATCTACCGCAGGCTTCGCACTGGTCGCCGCGTGCTTTATCGTTTCCGCAGAACGGGCAAGTGCCTTCAACGAATCGTTCTGGTAAAAATTGTTTGCAATTATCGCAATATAGTTGTTTTTCGGTTTTGGGTGTGATGAAACCTTTGTCGTAGAGGTTGAGGAAGAATTCCTGTACATTCTTTTCGTGTATGGGTTTGGAGGTGCGTGAGAAGTTATCGAATTTTATTCCAAGGTTATCGAAACTTGATTTTATGTCCGTGTGATATTTGTCTACGATGGCTTGCGGGGTGGTGTGTTCCTGTTTTGCTTTGATGGTGATGAGGACACCGTGTTCGTCTGTGCCGCAGATGTGGATGATGTCTCTATTTCGGAGTTTTTGGTAGCGAACGTAAATGTCGGCGGGGAGGTAAACTCCGGCGACGTGGCCTATGTGGAGAGGGCCGTTTGCATAGGGGAGAGCTGAAGTTACGAGTATTCTTTTCATCTGTGACCTTCTTTTTTGACGGGTGTTTCTTTGGTTTCTTTGGGCGCGATGCCTTGTTTTTCGGCTTCTTCTTTATCGGCCTGCTCCTTTTTTTCGGCTTGCGCTTTTTGAATTGCTTCTTTTTTATAATATTCTTTTTCGTAAGCGAGACAGCAGATGAGTCTTCCGCAGACGCCGGTGAGTTTTGTGTTACCGCAGCTGAGGTTCTGGAGTTCGATTAAATCGGTACCGATTGGGGTGAACTCGGCGAGAAATTTGCTGCAGCAGACCTGTCTACCGCATATACCGTAGGGGTTATACTGGCGGACGCTTTCGCGCGAGCCGATTGGATGAACTTCTATTTTTCCTTTATAGGCGTTGGAAACTTCTTTCAAGAACGTTTTGAGGTTGACTTTTTGTTCGGAAACGTAGTATATGTGGAGGGTGTGATTATCAAACTGGATGCGTGTTTCGATGACTTTGATAGGGAGGTTGAATTCAATGGCTTTGCTTTTGCAAAGGTCGTTAGTTTTCGTATTTTCTTCGAGGAGTTTATTGTAAGTATCAAGGTCTTCGGGAGTGAGTTTGCGGATTATTTTGGCGGAGATTTTTTTATCGGTTTTTTCGCGGATTTCGAGTATGGTGCCGATTTCATCGCCGCTGCGAGCGTTAACGACTACGAGTTCGTCTTTGTCGAACGAGAGGTTTTGCGGAGCGGTGGCGAAAACCGCTTCTATTTCACCTATTTTAAGTTTATAAATCATTTTATTCCTTTTGGATATTTATCGGTTGATATTTTGTAAGCTTGGCAATTGTTTTGCGAGCCAGAAAAGAATAACTTTTTTATTCACGTTTTGTTTTAAGGCGATAAACGCTTTTTCGCAAGTATTAATTGCATCGAGAAAGCGGATAAAGGATTTTTGGTTTTTTATAGAAGCTGGATCGGCGCATCTTTTGGACAATTCTTTTTTATACAGATGCTGACCGTAAATTATTATTTCCTGCAGTTCCATTTTTTCCAATTCCGCCAAGGAGCTTATTCTGTCTTCCGTTAAAGCCGAAAAGAATTTATTTATTTTATTCCTGAACTCGGCGTAATCAGGCTCCAATAGCTTGACGGCACGAGATATACTCCCGTTGGCAAGTTCAAGAATATCATCAGAAATGTTTTTGTCCAATATATTTTTCATTTCTGCGGTATTTAATTTTCGGAATCTGATGGACTGGCATCTCGATTTGATGGTGGGGAGAATGGCGTTAATATTGGAAGTGATGAGTATGAAAAGGGTGAATTCTGGGGGTTCTTCGAGGATTTTGAGAAAAGCGTTTGCAGCTTCTTCTTCCAGTAATTCTGCTTTGTTTATGATGGCGATCCTGTATTTCAGCCATACGGGGCGGAAAGAGTATTTGGACTGGATGTTGCGGATTTGCTCGATTTTTATGGTTTTGATTTGCTCTTTTCTGCCTTCTTTTGGGGGTTCGATGATGTCAAAGTCGGGATTGTTGTTTAAGAATATGGATTCGCAGTTTTTGCATTTATCGCAATTGTCGGAAAGTTCGGTAAATTGTCGGCAATTTAGCGCTTTGACGAATTCTATGGCGGTCGATTTTTTGCCGACGCCTTCGGGACCGTGAAAAAGGTAATTAGGCGCGACGTGTCCGTTTTTAAGGGTGTTTAGAAGCAACTTCTTTGCTACTTCCTGTCCTGTAATGTTTTTAAAGCTCATGGTAGTGTGGTTAACGGGTCAATGGCTACGCCTGCTTTGCGGATTTCGAAGTGTAAAGTTGGTTCGTCTATTAATCCGCTAGAGCCGACTCTGCCTATTATTTCACCTTTTGAAACTTTGTCGTTTTTCGTTACGAGCGTTTCGGATAAGTACGCATATAAAGAGCTGAATCCGTTTCCGTGGTCAATGAGAATTATTTTGCCGTACCCGAGAAACGTGCCTTCGTGTATGACTTTGCCGTTGCTGCTTGCGATTACATCGGTTCCGTATGGGGCGGAAATGTCTATTCCTTTATTGATAAGTTGAGTGCCGATCTTGGGGTCGATAGTTGTTCCGAATTTGGAGATTATGCGACCTTTGACGGGCCAGAGAATGTCTGTTAGTTTTTCGGTAGTTTGTTTTTGGGATTTATCGGAAATCAGCTTGTCTAAGTTGGCGCGGGCGCTTTTTAATTCTTCTATGAGCTTTGCTTTTTCGGATTCCTTCGTCTTTACCGTGTTTAATATGGAAGCTTTGTTGTTGCGGTTTTGCAAAACTTTTGAGTATTCCTTTTCAAGCTGGTCCATTGTTTCGGATAATTGTGCGAATTTTTCTTTTGCCAGAGTGCTTTTCGAAGAAAGCGTGTCCACCTGGTTTGAGAGAGCATTAGTTGTGGTTTTTTCTTTTTTAAGTATCTCGGAGGTGTAAAAATTATCAAGCTCGGAATTGGGCGAATTTGTAATGTCAGGAGTAATAATTTTTTCTTCGTATAATAGCTCCAGTTTGCTTTTTAAGAGAGTTTCTCTCTGAAGGAGTTGAGTCTGAGTTTCCCCCGTGGCAATGTCTAATGCGTCTATTTCGTTTTTTATTTTTTGTTCTTCGTATTGAAGGTAGAGTATCTTTTTTCTTGAATTTGCGATTTCTTTGTTTATTCGCTGAAGCTCTTTCAAAATACTTCTAGCCTGTTCCTTAAGCGCAGAGTGCTCTTTTTCCGCAGTAGTAAGTTTTTTTTGAATCTCCTTTGAATTGTCTTTTGGCCAGGCGAATAAATAAAAAGGGAGAAAAAATAAAATAATTCCGAATCGCATATTTAATTTGAATTATGCTACAAAAATAGTGATTTTGTCAAATAAAATTTTAGATAAGGTATAAAATTTGTATTTTGAGAAAGAAATTATTTGTAGAGAGTCAAAAAGCAATCAAAAATATATTTATTTATGTGTTTAGAAGTTATTTTAATCTTGACATAACGATATTTATATGATTAGCTTAACAGAGTTTTTTTGAATGTAGGGGGCAGGTACCCAAGTGGCCAAAGGGGGCAGACTGTAAATCTGTTGGCATAGCCTTCGAAGGTTCGACTCCTTCCCTGCCCAGATTATGCGGAGGTAACTCAATTGGTAGAGTCTCGGCTTTCCAAGCCGATTGTTGCGGGTTCGAGTCCCGTCCTCCGCTTTAAATCATTGCCTTTCGCCCAATACCCGAATGAAAATAAAAATATTCGACAGTAAAAATTTGGATATTAACAAATGGAATGAGTTGTTGAACAAATCCCATAATAGTTCAGTTTTTAATACACTTGAATGGGCAAAATTGTGCGAAACAAGTTTTCCTAACACAAAGGCTGTATTTTTAGCAACAGAAAATAATGATGAGTTTTCAGCAGGATTGCCGATAATAGAAATAAAAAAATTGGGATTTACAAACTATTATTCTATGCCTTATGGGCATTATGGAGGAGTAATAATTAACACTAAAAGTGCAGACTCTAAAATCCAAAAATTAGAACTTATTGCTAAGCTCAATAAACTAATTAAAAAAAACTGGGGTATTCTAGGATTATCGGATTTTTATGGTGAACTTGAAGAATGCCAATTAGAAAGCTCAGGATATAAAAAGTTAAAATATAAAACTCAATTATTAACCCTTACGGGTAACGAAAAAACTATATGGGATCAGTTTGCAAATTCTACAAAATTGAAAATAAAACAATCTAAAAATTATGAAGTAAACGTTAAGTTTGTAAATAATGAAGCAGAAATACAAGATTGTTATAAAATGTTTGAAGACACTTCTCGTAAACATGGAGAGGATAAGCTTCAATTTACTATGGAATTTTATCATAATGTCTTTTATACTATGAAAAAGCTTCTAAGATGGACTATTGCTCGAAAAGACAATAAAAACATTGCAACTACAATGTATTTTATTTTTAAAGATACTATAATTTGGTTGGCAGGTGCAAGTTATACTGCAGATTTAAAATATAGACCCAATAATGCTCTTGTGTGGGATGCTATAAAATGGGGCTGCAATAATGGATACAAATATTTCAATTTTGGTGGTTCTCCCGTATCGGCAGAAGGTCTCAAAAAATTTAAAGAAAGCTGGGGGGCAAAGGAAGAAAGTCATTGGTTTTATTATAAAAAATCTTCCAGATTTATGATGTTTGACGCTTTACGTAATATTTTAAATAATCCTTTTCATAAATATTCTTGACAAATATTATACTAAGTGTATCTATTACTCTTAATTTTAATTTAAAATTTGTAATACAGGTTCTGTGTATATCTAAATTATTTATTAATTTTTGAAGTATTAGGCTTGGTGGAGCCTGTTTGGTTTCGGAAAAAATGGGAAAGATTAAAATACTGTTTAATGAAGTAAGAGTTGAGCTTTCAAGGGCATCTTGGCCTAAAAAAGAAGAACTATGGGGATCAACATGGATAGTTATCGCGGTGAGTATGTTGCTTGCAATAATCATAGGGGCAATGGATATTTTATTTTCGTATATGATAGGTAAGGTTTTAAGATGAAACAATGGTTTATAATACATGTGTATTCGGGGCAAGAACAAAAAGTAATGGACGTTATTCGTAATAGATTTACAACTTCGGCACCAAATGAAGAAATAGAAATAATTATGCCGACAAAAAAAGTGTCTAAATTGACAAAAAAAGGAACCATAACTATGGAAAAGAAACTTTATCCTGGTTACCTGGTTTTACAAGTAGAACCGAAAGAAGAATTGATTAAACTAATTTCTGAGACTCCGGGGGTAAGAAGCTTTGGAGGAAAAGGAAAACAACCACAGATAATATCAGAAGAAGAAGTGTCACGTATGTTTGGATATATCAAACCAGAACCAGGTAAAAATGTAGAGGTTCCTTTTATAAAAGGTGAAACAGTAAAAATTTCTACAGGGCCATTTATTGACTTTACTGGAGTAGTAGAAGAAATATATCCCGAAAGAGAAAGACTAAAACTTATGGTCAATATTTTGGGCAGACAAACTCCTGTGGAAATATCATTTTTTGAAGTAGAGGTAATGTAAAACTATGGCAAAAAAAGAAATAGTAGCTAAAGCAAAATTGCAGCTTGCAGGTGGTAAGGCTACACCTGCACCACCAGTGGGGACTGCGCTTGGTCCACATGGAATTAATTTACCTAAGTTTTGTAGCGAATTTAATAACCAGACTAAGGGACAAGAGGAATATATTATTCCTGTAATTATAACAATATATAGTGATAGAAGTTTTGAATTCATACTAAAGACTCCACCTGCAGCTATGTTATTAAAGAGAGCTGCAGGCTTAGCAAAAGGGTCAGGTGTGCCGAATAAAAATAAAGTGGGGAAAGTAACGCGAGCTCAGGTTGAGGAAATTGCAAAAAAGAAAATGGTAGACCTGAATGTTTATAAAATCGAAGAAGCTTTAAAAATAATTGAAGGCACAGCTAGAAGTATGGGGATAGAGGTAACAGAATGATAACACATTCAAAAAGATTTAGAGAACTTAAGTCAAAAGTACAACCTCAGATGTATGAAATACCTGAGGCAGTTAAACTTGTAAAAGAGCTTGCAAAAACTAAATTTGATGAGAGTGTAGATATTTCCATCAAATTAGGGATAGATCACCAAAAAGAACACGTAAGGGGAACGGCTATTTTACCTTATGGAACAGGCAAAACTAAACGAGTCCTTGTTTTTGCAGAAGGGGCAAAAATAAAAGAAGCTGAGTCTGCAGGTGCTGATTTTGTGGGGAGCGATGAACTGTTAAAACGTATAGAAGACGGCTGGTTTGATTTTGATTCTGTTGTGGCAACTCCCAATTTAATGCCAAAAATTAGTAAACTTGGTAAAGTACTTGGTCCAAAGGGTTTGATGCCAAACCCTAAAACTGGAACTGTAACAGAAGATGTGGCAAAAGCAGTAAAAGAAATAAAACTCGGCAAAGTTGAATTTAAACTTGATAAAGGTGGGTGTATTCATTGTACTGTAGGTAAAATATCGTTCGAGGAAGAAAAACTAAACGAAAATGTTACTCATCTTTTAAAAGCAATTTTTGGGGCGAAACCCGTGGGAAGTAAAGGAACTTATTTCAAATCTGTATATATTTCTTCCACAATGGGACCAGGCGTAAAATTGAACATCACAAGCTTAAAATTCTAAAAAGATTCTTTCTGTCTCTTTTTTTCTTTTTCTATCCTTTGAACCCAAATGGATTCTTTTGTTACCCATCCTAATAATAAATAAAAGAAAGGGCCTATTGAATAGAGTCTCGGTTCTCCCGTAATAATAAGCCATACCGTAAGCACGCAAGGAATTAAATAAGTATCGGAATCCTTTTTTATAAGAAAAATAGAATTTTTTATCAGCCAATAAATAATAATAAGTCCAAGTATAAGTCCGGGAATTCCGCAAGCACCTATGATGGCAAGTTGAAATAATTCCATTCCTCCAACTACTTGCCCACCAAATTTTCCACTTCCTAGAGTTATTGCTCCTATTCCACGTCCAAACGGTGTCGAAAACATTTCGTTAAATGTCCAACGGGCCATATCTACCCGACGCCAAAAAGTAGATTCTTCGTCAAAAGGATCTTTTACTCCACTAGCTAGATGCTCCATATTAGCTTCCTTTGCTGTTTTGACAGTGCCGGATGAAAGTTTTATTTTCGGCAATCCTACGACTAATATTAAAACAATAATTATATTTGCAATAATTGCTTTGGAAAAACTTTTGAGTTTGAGGGAAATAAAAAAACTTACAAGAGCAAAGAAATAAAAAATAGCGCTTCGTGTAGAGGTCATAAAAACCCCATACATCAAAACAATAAAGCCAATTATCCATATTGGATATAAAGCTATCTTTTTAAAAAGATACATAAAGGAAATTGCACTTGCAATCAAAAGGTAATTGGCAAATTCTTGTGGACTCATAAAAGTAGAAAATGCTTTTAAAAATCCTTTTATTTTTATAGAGCCAAACCCGCCGTATTCCATCCAGTATTTTTCAAAAGGTAAAAGCCCATAGTATATTTGATGTAAGCCATAGATAGATGTTATGATGCCAATTATAGATATTATATAAAATAAAGTTGCCATTTTATTTGTTGGGAAAAAAAATCCAAAATAAAACCATAAAAAGGGGACAACTATATACATAATACCACTAAAGCCTACGGCTAATCCCCCTTGAAAAGGGTTGAAAGCTTCTAATACAAATAAAATAAGAAGATATATAACATATTTAAATAGTTTACTTTCATTAGAATAATTTAGTATCTCTTCCCCATAAAATACAAAAATATAACCGAACATAAACAAAGTAAGAATACTTGAGATTATAAGAATGGGGTCTAATGTAACATAAGGATTAAAGTAATAAATATAACGCCGAAGTATTCCCATAAATGGTAAAAATATAAGAATCCCTATTACTCCGGACTCTATTTTTAAACAACATACGCCGAGAATAAACAATAAAGAAACTATGGTAAGTAAACGTATATTCCCTTTTATTATTCCGTTGGAAACAAAAAATACACTAATTATAACTATAAATATGAATCCCCATTTTTGTAGAGTTTCTTTAGAAAAATCTAACAAAATAGAACGATGCTGTTTTTTACTATCAGATAAATCAAATTTACTTGAAAAAAGATTGAAAAATCTCTTCATAATTCCTGCCTATTATTTCCCAACTAAAATATTTTTGGAAAGTGTCAAGTGCTCTTTCTCCTAGAATAATACGTCTTTTTTCATCATTTGCAAGTTCTATTATTCTTTGAGCGAGAATATCTGGGTTTCTTGGGGGGATTAGAATGATATTTTCTCCATTCTCGAATATTTTTTCAGTGTCTTTCCCCCCGTATGCGATTATAGGCACTCCAAGAGAAAGTGCAGCCATTAGTGCTCCTCTCCTTCCCGATGCTCCATCGATTTCTGGAGATAGGTAGATATCTGAATTCGTAATATGCTTTTCTATTTCTTCAGCACTACAACTATCCGTCCATATTATGTTTTTTTCTATTCCCAAGTCTTTTATTTCTCTCAATAATGTAGTATAAATTATCCCCTGGTCTATTTTTCCTATAATTTTTAGAGTAACATTATATTTGCGAGCCGTTATTATTTTTATAGCTCTTATGATTGTAATTAAATCTCTTTCCGGATGCAATCTTCCAAAAGTACCCAAAGTAAAATCTTTCTTCAAATAGTGAAGCGATAAAGACAATTTTCCTTTGCTTGGAATATTTGAACCAACAGGAATTTTATATATTTTTGCTCGTGAAAATAACTTTTTTAGTGCCTGTTCTCTCGTGTTTGTTGTTATAATGCTTGTATCGGCCATTAAAACAATAAAACCTGCTTCTAATCTTTGAATAACGCCTAATATAAAATCTTTGAAAGTTAATGGAATCCATAATTCATGGAATGTAATCACGAGTGTAATTGATTTGAATTTGAGTTTTAGGAGAAAAACTAATAAAACAATATTGGGAATAATACCGGCCGTTCCATATAGCTGACATACATATTGAATTATTACAAAATCTGGATTTACTGAACGAATAATGCTTAATATCCTATGCAGTTTTAAAATGTTCCAGTTTTCACCTATGGAAACAACATTTATTTTTTCGTCGTCGGTTTTATTTGTTGTTATAACGGTAATTTCATTGTTCAATGATTCTAATGTATTAGCTAGCCAGTAGGAATAATCTCCAACTCCACATATAGTCGGTGGAAAAGTACGAGAAATTATACATATTCGCATTTATTTTTTAAGAAATACCTGAAAAATGGTGTTTATTTCTTTTCTGTTTTTGAAGATAAGTTTTTTAAGAGAAAAGTTATCTTCGAATTTGTTCAAAAAGTCATAATTACTCTCATTTAAGGCTAATTTTACAAGCTCTGTGTCTATAAAAACCGGGCGATTTAGTTGTAAATAGTATTTTGTCTTTGTAATGATTTCATTATTACTCATCCACGGAAAAATTATAATCCAATCCGATCGTAGCCCGGTTTGTTGGTAATATAAAGATGTCAGAAAAATATAGCTTCCTGTTAGAAAAACAGAATTTTCAGCAAAATCCTCGTATAAAGCTTTTCCATATTCCTTCTCGTAACGAAGCTCTTTATTACGGGTTTTTAGCAAATGGACAAAATGAGTAATTCCATTAGGAGGATTGCGATATGCAAGATCGGTAAGATTGGAAGATTTTTTCTGTATAAATCCAAATCCTGATATGTTTATAATTAGAGTAATTACTAAAATAATCTTCCAGTTAAAAGACAGTCTTGCAATTGCAGATGCAGACAAATAAGCAAGTGCTGGGAAAACAAATATATAGTATCGTACAGGATAAAGCTGTATTGGTATTAACGGTAAAATAGGAATAATTAACCAAAAGACAATCAGCCATACTTTTCTATGATTTTTTTCCTTAAAAATAGTAATTAAAAATTCTAATACGGCTAATAAAAGAGGTATTATCGTATAGTAAATATTTAATTGATATCCCATGCTCGTTATTTTTTTTATTAGAAATTTTATTGAACTATTACCATAAAATGTGGGTAATCTCTCACTAATATAAGTTAGATATAATTCTGGAAATATTAAATGTCCAATTAAGGCGAATATGATATATGTTGTAAAAAATAAGAGTATTCCTTTTAACCTTTTGTTATTTTTCCCATCAACAAAAGAAAGATAGAGAAACAAAGGAATAAAAAACAAAGTCTGCTCTCTCATTTGGACTGCAAACCCGGCAATAACCCCGGAAAGTAAGTATAAATACCATTTTTCTTTTTTAATAGAGATATAATAAAACATTAACCCTGCATATAAGAAAAAAGTGGCAGGAATGTCAGACATACAAGCTCCGGAATAGATTATAACGGCCGGAGAAAAAATGAGAAACAAAGAGGAAAGAAAAGCTATTTTTTCATTGATTAAGTCCTTACAGAATTTATAGAAAACAAGTATAAGTCCGGCACCCCCTAACAATGAAATTCCACTTATTACACGCCATGCTTCGCTTACAGGCACCTTTAAAAAATGGAAAAAATCCCAGATTGGCATACAAATCCAGAAATAGCCTATTCTTCCACTGCAAAGTGTAGTAAATTTATGATATATAATGTTATCATACACATATACAAATTCATCCCAGTCGCCAATAAAAGGTGGTTTAAAAAAGTAAAATATTCCAAAAGCGATTAACCCCAGTATAAGGTAATTTTTTATTTTTGAAATAAGCATTATTCTTTAGGACTTTATTGTAATTATTTTTATAGTTCCACCATGATGCCCTGCTGATTCCAGAAAGGATCCTATTAATGATATAACTGTGAACAAAGGAAAATATAGAAATGTTAAAACAAAACTGTATAAATATTCTATCGTTAATTTTTCCATTTTATAATTACCTTTAAATAAATAGTAAAGGAAATTTGGTTCATTAATTAATAAATTAAAAAGACTTTGTAAAAAACCAAAAGCATTATATCCTAAAGAAAAGTGGCTTATTCGGTATGGTATAAACCCTGCTTTTTTCAGGAGAGTTGAAATATTTTTTGTTGAATAATTATAATAATGGTAAGGAATGCCAAGATGAAACCAGCGATACTTGCTGATTTTGAATTGAAAGCTATCTATATTGGGTAAAGTGAGAAGCAACAAACCATCCTTTTTTAGTACACGTCTTATCTCTTTTAGAGTTTCTACCGGTTGAGACAGATGTTCAAATGAATGCAAACAAGTTATTATGTCAAAATATGAATCTGGGAAATTGCATTCGGATATGTCTTTAGAAAGCACATCCAGATGTAGTTCTTTTGTAGCAAAATCCGAAGTGCTACTAGTTATCTCTGTCCCATATGTTTCCCAGTCTAAAGCTCTACATCCCGCTAGAAACCAACCCTTCCCGCATCCGACATCTAATACTTTTCCTTTATTTTTTCTAAGTCCTGAAATTTCTTTAGATAATCTTAAATGAGTTAAATATATGAAAAACTCTATTATTTCCTGAAATCGCCTATTCTTTTCATTGCCATAATAATAGTCTTTAGAATATAATTTACTTATATCTTCTTTAGTTGGTAATGGATTGAGTCGTAATAATCCACATTTAGTACATTCAATAATGTTGTAATTATTGGAGTGAAGTGATTTTTGGGAATTACAAATAGGAATAGTAGCTGTCAATTCCTTATTTATCAAATTATTACATATAGGACATAAAATTTCCATTATAACATTTAACTAGAGATATATTGTAATTCCTAATAGTAATTGACAACCAGTAGTTTCATAAATGTTAATCATAACTTAATTTCTTATCTTTTTAAAATAGTTTGAAAGGTGCGTATTGTCAATATTTTTGTTTTTTATGGATCCCTCAAAAGCTGAAGCCTCAAGGAGTAAATTAGAAGCTTTAAGTCAAAGAGAGGATAATTAATAAAATAGTAATAAATCTGTTTACAAAGTTAGAATTTTGGAAAATTTAAACTAATTAAATAAAAAATGTATTATAAAAGATTTTGTTCGAATAGACTATATCTTCTTTGCGTAAATACGATAAACAGATGTGCTGGAAAATATACTACCTAACAATTCAATTATTATGGGAATTGCTCTATTAAATGACTTTACTGACGAATTAATTGTTGTTTTCTCAATTCCAATACTATCTATTTGTAAAATATGAAACCCTGTCCTTTTCATAAGTAAAATAATAGTTTTATACGGAAACGCATAAATATGAGATGGATACGCAGACAGTGCAAGAGTATTTATTTGTCTTGTAATTACCTGTAATTCTGTGATATAAATTAGTCAAATGGGTTAATAAACAATATGGATTTGGAATGCGAATCTCTAAAATTCCATTTCTTTTTAATATACGGTTTATTTTATTTAAAGTTGCTACAGGGTTTGAAAGATGTTCCAAAACATGGGCAATCCTTACCCCATCAAAATAATCGGACGGCAAAGCCTCTGCTTCTTTTTCACTCGTTAATACTTTTACTCCTAATTGATTTTGTGTGTATTTTGCTGCTTCTTTGGATATTTCAATTCCAAGACAGTTAAATCCTTTTTTTCCCCTCGCAAACAAGAAATACCCTACTCCACAACCGAAATCTAATATGTTGTTTCCTTTTAGATATCTATTGAATATATTAAATTGTTTTTCATATACGGGATACAAAAGATTGAAATTATGTTTATTGAATTTGTTCATGTCTTTACAAGTAGAATAAAATGATTTTTCGTAAAATTTATTCATTTCGTCTTCTTCCATTATGGGTAAAGGGTTGGTAAATATTAACCCGCATTTTATACACTTTATATATTCATAAGTTTTTGTTTTAGCAAGTTTTTCAAATTTCTGTGAATCACATAGGATACTGTTGTTTTGGGCTTTTAATTGCATTTTAGTAATTTAAGATTAAAAATGCTACTAAAGTTGCAAACTGTCAACCTAAATAATAGAACAGGCACCCCGCTGTAGCAGCGGAATACCTGCTCTATTGCTTTATCACGCTTATTTAACTATGATTTGCACTTTTTTTGACTTTTTAATCTCTTTTTTGGGCATTTTTATTTCAAGAATTCCATCTTTTAATGTGGCATCTATCATATCTGGTTTTATTTCCACGGGTAAACCAATTGTTCTTAAAAATGTGCCAAATTTCCTCTCTACCCTATAGTAATTCTCCCCTTTTTCTTCGGAAGCTTGTTTCCTTTCTCCTTTAATGGTAACGCTATCTTCACTTGCAGATATTTCAAGGTTTTCTTTCTTTAATCCGGGAACCTCTGCTCTTAACAACAAATGATCTTCTTTGTCTATAAGGTCACATGCCAAATATCCCTCTCCTCCAAATAATTTATCCCACCGTGTAGGCAATTCTTCACGAAATACTTTATGCATTGTGTTGTCTACGATATCGCCTATTTTATCCAGTTGTTCACTTAGTGGATACCAATTTTTTTTATCCATATGTATCACCCCCTATATAATATTAGATTAGTGTGGTTTTAAAAAGGATTCAAAATTTTTCCATATCCATGTCCCGTGAGAAAATATATTAATAGTGTGCGATTTTATTGCTTCAAACAAATAGGGTATATTATTCCCTTTATTAAGTTTAAATTTGAAATCTATTATTGTATCAATTATGTATATACCCATCCTCCCAATGACCATGTTTTCTTTAATAAATGGACTTGAAGTAAAAGACATTTTGTACCCTGTTTCTTGAGCAACTTTGACAATGTTTTGATTATAACTTCCAAAGGGGTAGGATATAAAATCTATTTTAGAATTTAATTTGTCTTCCAAATCTATTTTTGAATTCAATAGTTCTTCTTTTACCTTTTCTATGGGTATTCGTGTTAATTCCGGATGAGTAACGGTGTGAGAACCAATTATAAACCCATATTTCATAACTTCTCTTAATTGTTCCCAATTCATAAGTTTTTTCTTTACCCCAAAATTTACATCCCATGAATTATCTTGCCCAACATATTTAGAAATTGCAAAAAGCGTTGCTTTAAAACCGTATTTTAGCATGCAAGGAAATGCGTTATAGTAGAAATCTTCATAAGCATCATCAAAAGTTATAATGACTGTTTTTTCTTTCTTTTCGGAAGTTTCATAAGGAGTTATTGTGGAATACCCATTCTCGTATAAGTATTTCATCTGTTGTTCAAATTGTGAAGGTGTTACCCATGTGCCGCTGGGGTCAAAATTACATACTTTATGATAAAGCAAGATTGGAGCCATTATAAAATAGCAAGAAGAAGTCTTTCTCTCCCTCTCTGCTAATAAAATCCCTACTTCAGTAAAGTTATCTTTTTTGTTGATTTAAAATTATCAGTCTCGAATTTATAAAAATAGATTCCGTTTGCTATTTTTTTATGGGTATTATCCATCCCGTTCCAATTTATTGTATAATATCCGGGTTTTATTTGTTCATTCAAAAGAGTGCAGACTGTTCTTCCGGTGATATCGTATATTTTTAAAGACACTTTACTGGTTATAGGTATTGCATAATGAATAAGCGTGTTATTTGTAAAGGGGTTGGGACAACCATTAGATAAATCAAATTTTATTGGGATTGTTGGTTGTGTTTCAATCCCTACTGCCTTAAATGTTATCATTCCCATAAGTTCATTCGTTTGCACAATTAAAGAATCTGAGGAAGATGCATAAATCCATATGCTTTCGGGTTTACTATCTTCAATCTTTAGATATCCTGTCCCATTGATAATGTGCACGCTGTCGTCTATAGTAACAGAAGTGTCGGGATATTGCTCTAAATGCCATGTCCGCAACCATGCATTATGAGTTGTTGCATTGCCATTTATGTCTACGATTTTAAATATAATTGTATCTTGCGTTCCTCCAATAAATGCCGTATCCGGTAAAGAACTAACAAGTCTTGCTTTAAAATGTAGTAATTTTGTACTGCTGGCAACAGGAATAACAGGCAAACCATTTTTATAATTCATTTTTATTTCTATATTCTCAACTTCAGAATTTACAATTTTAATATGCCCATTTCCTTTAATTATTGGAATGGAATCCGGAGTTCTGTCCCAATTTATACTTGGGCTGGAAGGGTCTGTATAATTTATAGATATTGCCCCATTCCATGTAGTATCTAATATAAACTGAGCTGTCATTGCAAGAAAAGTTATCTGCATTGAATCATTTGCAATGATATCTTCAGTTAATAAAGGGACAAGGTATGCTGCTTGAGCTCCTGTTATAAAAGATATATCCTCTTCCCATTTTGTTAATCCAGCTCCTTTCACGCAGATTGTTGAAACCTCTGCCGAATCGTCTTTAATTTCTATTGTACCTATCCCTTTTGCTATTGGAATTATAGTGCTTTCAGGCGTTGCAAATCCTGATGTTGTAAATATGGCGGTATCATTAAACGTAGTATCTATTTTCCCCGAATCATCTACTGCTTTAATTGTCCCCGAAATTAATTGATGAACAAGAAATTGATTGCCGTTTGTTTCTAATAGCCATTTAGTAGCGCTATCCCCAGGATTTTCAAAAGAAATATCTATGCTCTGGTCCGGTACGTTTCCACCAAGATACGCATTTAAATATTTGGCTTCAGCGTCTGAAAATTCAATATTTATTTCTTCTGCTTCCGAATTTGTTATCCATATTTTTGCTGCCCCTTTTTGAATATGAGCAAGTGTTAATGATGTGCCTGTCTCATATTCTAAAAGCTTACAGGATGTATTATTATCGTTAGTTTCGTACTTAACCCAACCGGTATAAGTAGTATCCAGAGTTCCTATTCCATCAACGGCATATATATATATAGTTGAAGTATCATTAACAACTACGGTGGCAGGACCAATGTTTTGAATGAGTATGGCTTTGCCCGGTTGTTTAAACATATAAGCCGTTTTTTCTCCAACCATCCAGTTGGGAGATAATTGTGGAGTCCCCGAACATATTGTTTTAATAATTATGCCTGAATCTGCTTCGGTATCACGTAAAGTAAAACTTGAAAGTCCTGAAACAAGAGTTTGTTGTCCCGTAGGTGCAATTGATGCCGAAGTTGTTCCAATTATATCTAAAATTTTAAGTTCTACCTTTGAGGAATTATTAGTGGGGTCAGGGTGCCCATCTTTTGTCATAGCGAGTGCTAAAAAACTCTTATTTACATTTTGTGTTCCATATGTTCCAGATACAGAAAAAGGTGTAATATATACTACTTCATCAACAGACCTTACATTTATTGTAATGGTGTCAGAACCAAAGTAATTATGAGTTGCAATAAGAGAGAGATTTTCGGATTCTATGTCTGTCAAAAACAGGTTACCTTGGCCACCAATAAGAACACACTTTACAGCACTATCACTTTGTTGATTGCTTAAGGCATCTATCATATTTATTGAATTATTTTTTATCCCTTCAATTGCCCTTACAGTTACAAATGTGTCAACCATTGAACCCGTAAGAATTTTACCCGATGCATCTACAAGGCGAACTCTATATCTACCACTCATTTCAGGGTTTACGTTTATTTTACTCGGACCGGTTATTAATATTCTTGAGGGTATTAAACCGCAGGTATCAAATGTAAAAACCGAAGGGTGTGTTGTTTTTAGTGAATCTTGAGATATCCCATAAACAATTATATCTTCTGCCTCATAATCTCTAATCCATACTGCCCCTTCGCCTTTGTCCAAAAGAATTGAATCAACTATCATTGTGGTATCGGGCAGGAAGTAGAAACTTGGGTCGGCAAAGCAAAATTTAACCGAATTATTGGGACTGCCTTCAATTGCCTTTAATTTGACGACTCCTGTATAACTTTTATCAGTCTTATTTGAGCCCGGGATTTCTGCATTTACATAGTAAAGTGCAAAACCCTTTGCTCCAACGCATGGGTCTACCCATGAATTATACTGTAAATATGTAGCAAATTGGGCTTTAGAGTTTTTAGCGTATCTCGTTTTCTCTTTATCCATATTTGAATTATAACGAGAGTAAATTTCATTAATTTTGCTAAATGGTTTTTGATACGTCTCAGCTTTTACAAATGTTACAGATAGCCCAATTAAAAAATAAAATATCATTCCCAAGAGAAAAAATCTTTTATTCATATTTCCTCCCTTTTGTTAGTTTTTTATTAAACTAGCTCGCGAATTTGCTTTGATACTAAATGGCGAAACTATTCCCTTTTTAAAGTAATGTTGGGCACAAAGAGCTATCATAACTGCATTATCTGTGCAAAACCCTTTTTCGGGACAATAAAATTTCATTCCGTGTTGTTTGCTGATTTCTGTAAACCTTTCTCTTAATTTGTTATTTCTGGATACGCCACCGGATATGGCAACAGAGTTAACTTTTAATTTTAAAGCACATTCAAAAGTTGTATTTATTAGAGAATCTATAACTGCTTTCTGAAAACTTGCTGCAACATCTTTTATTTCTGCATTTGGATTGTTTTTTAGATAGTAAAGTACTGCTGTTTTAATTCCACTAAAACTAAAATTATAATCTTTTAATTTTGAACAAGGAAATTTTATTGCAATGGAATTACCTTTTTCTGCAAGCTTCTCAATAACTTGTCCACCAGGATAGGTTAATTTAAGCATACGGGCAACTTTGTCGAACGATTCTCCCGCAGCGTCATCTAAAGTCCTCCCCATTATTTCATAGTCTCCCATTTTTTTTACATACACTAGTTCTGTGTGTCCCCCGGATACAACAAGGCAAATAAAAGGACAAGATATTTTATTTTCTATAAACAAAGAAGATATATGACCTTCAATATGGTTTACAGCATAAAAAGGTAAGTTTTTTACATAACTTAAAGATTTTGCAAAGGAAAGCCCAACAAGTAATGATCCTATAAGTCCCGGTCCGTAAGTTGCAGATATATTATCAAGATTATTAAAACCCATTGGTTTAATTGCTTCTTTTACCGTAAAAGTGATGTTTTTAAGATGGTCTCTTGCGGCAAGCTCAGGCATTACTCCACCATATTTTGAGTGGAAAATCTGTGAAAATACAACATTGGATAGAACTTTTCCATCTTTTACACACGATGCGCTTGTATCGTCGCAAGACGTATCTATGCCAAGCGTTATCATAATCTAGGACCTAAAATTACAATCACTGAGTCAATATTGCTCGTTACGTCTTCGGGGATAAGCAATTTTAAATGTAAAGTTTCGGGAAAATTTTCCACAAAAGGAATTTGTTCTGTAAGTATGGCAGATATAGGGTAAACATCTCCACTTCCACCTGTAATTTCTACAAAAGGAGGTTTTATTTCGATTGTGTAATTACTCTTCATGTCGGGAATAATTTTTACTTGTTTGTTAATTTTTTTATCTATTCGTATAACAAAACTTCCCGGGTTAGGAGGTTCTTTGATGATAATTTTAGATCCATTTGGTATATTGATATTATCCTCTTTGAGGTCAATTCTATGCCAGCCAATTCCCTTAGAACTTAAATCTAATATTATTTTTAATCTTTTATCAACCCACAATAGTTCTTTGCCACTACCCTTGAGTGTAATTTGAACTTCTTGAGGCGGTAGTTTTACTACAGAAAGTCCGGTTTTTAAGTTAGTGTAAGATACAGGTATCTGTACTTCTTTCTCGTATATCTTTTCTGTGGCTACATAAAACCATAATAATACTGCGGTTAGAAAAGAAAAAATTTTTAATCCTTTGTTAGCAATTATTGATTTAAACATTTTATCTTAATGTTTATATACGATAATTTAAAATTGCAAGAAAAAAATTAATTTGTATTATTACAAAGGAAATATAATTATCATCACTATTATCTTAAAATTACAATAATTCTGAAAACTTTTGTTGACAAACATATAATTTTATATACTTATCTTAATTAATATAAGGCTATTTTAATTTTAGGGAGGAAAAATGATGATATATTTATTGTTTCTTATATATCCTTTTCATACAAATTGGGTAAATACAGACGCTCAAGGGTTATTATTTACAGCTGCACCATTTGTTCCACCAAAACATACGGTATATTTACAACTTACTCCATTTCTTGGTTATGGGCATAAACCTGATAGGGCGTATAACCCACCCACTGCAAATGATACAGGAGATTTACATTATTATGTTTTTGGAACAGAAATGTTAGGTGTTACACCTATGTCTCAAGTGGAATTATTTGTAGGAGGACAAACCTTTGTAAAATATTTATGGACGATACCGTATCCATTATACAGAGTTGATACAAGGAAGATAGCTCCTTATCCGCAAGTGTGGGGAGGTATGAAAATTGTCTTTCCTTCCCCGGATAAAAAGTTATCTTTTGGTGCAATAATGCATGGAGCGTATTGGATTGTTGGGGGAGAAAGTGGAGTTACAGATCCACCTATAATCGCGCATGATTTTCTACCTACTCAAAAGACAGCTTATGAGATGGGGGGACGGGGACTTTTTGGAGCGAAGTTTCCTGTTGGTAATTTTTATGTAAGTGGCGGGGCTACTTTTGCATCAGTAAAAAAACTAGTAGGAGATTCCTCGTTTACATTTGTAGGGATAACTGCGGGATATGAACTAACGATCTGGCCTTATTTTCATCCGGGCATAGAATATATCAAAGAGGATACATTTACTGCAATTGTCCCCCAATTGAAATTGCCGTTGGGTATAGTAAATCTTAATTTTGGCCTTGCATTTCCTATGAATAATTTTGACTGGGTCCCTGACGCATATGATTCAATTCAGAAATATCCGGGAACTATGGCCTCTTTGAATGTAGGGTATACTTTTCCTATTGTGCCACCACCACCTAAAAACATAGTGATTACAGGTAAGGCTATTGATTCTATATCTCTTGAACCGGTTCAAATAAGTCTTGCATTCATCGGCCCTGAATGTGGTAAAATGAAAAGCAAGAAAGATGGTTCATATATAATAAAGATTGGCGCAGCTGGAGCATACAGGCTTGGTATAGAGGCTCCCGATTATAAATGGCAGGAAAGAATATTTGAACTTATGGATTTTGATACCGTGAATGCTGATTTTGTCCTTAGAAGAAAAGAGGTTAACTGGTCAATAGAAGGCAAAGTCTTGAGTAAGAAAACTAAAAAAGGTATTCCGGCTACAGTTAAATTAGCTGGCAAGAAAGGGAACGAAGTTCTTACTGATCCCGAAACAGGGGCATTCAGAATATGGGTTCACAGTGGAACATATAATTTAATTGTTTCTGCAGAAGGTTATCAAACAATGACATATCGTAAAGTTAATATTAAAAATTTAAAAACTTTGCGTAATAATATACTTTTACTTCCTGAAGGGATGCAGGCATCCTCAAAAGGTGGTAAAGGAAAGAAAAAATAAGTGACCCTTAAAGTTAAAAGACTAACCAATAGGGCGAAGTTTCCGCAATATCAAACAGAAGGCGCTGCAGGGTTAGATTTGTATTCAATAGAAGATAAAACACTAAAAGCAGGAAGATTTCTAACTGTAGGTACTGGAATCGTGGTTGAAATACCTAAAGGGTACGAAGGACAAGTAAGGCCGAGAAGCGGACTTGCATTTAATTATGGAATTGGAATTTTGAACTCCCCGGGGACGATTGATTCAGATTATAGAGGTGAAATAAAAATAATTTTATTTAACCTGAGTTCCGAAGATTTTAAAATAAAAAAAGGAATGAGAATTGCGCAACTTATTATTTCTAAAACATGTCGTTGTAAATTGGTAACCGAAAATAAACTTTCAGAAACAAAACGAGGCGTAAATGGATTCGGTTCAACAGGGATGTAAAATAGTAGTCTCTGTCTGGCCCGGGCTGGGAGATGTGGTTTTTGCTACGCCTGTATTTGAGGCATTGCGGAGTAAAAAACCGGATGCAAAAATTACAGCATTGGTTTGGTCAAAAGGAGGAAGAGAACTCTTGAAAAATAATCCTTTTATAGATGATATTGTAGAAGGCTCTATTTTTCATTTCGTTGCGAAGTTTAAAAATTATGATATAGGAATACAATGTTCACAACCTGTGCAACCTCTTTTTATGCTTGCAGGAATAAAACAAAGGATAAGCTTCAATGGAAATCCATTCTGGTGGTTATATCCTGTGGATTCAAATAATTTACATTCTTATGAATACTATCTCAAAACGGTTACCAAAATAGATGGAATAGCGCCAAAAGAAAAACCCGAATGTAATGTATTTCTTAGTGAACTGGATGAAAAGTTTGGGAGGGAAGAACTAAAAAATGTAACCAAACCTATTATAGCTATACATCCTGGTGCAAGATGCAATAAAAATAAACGATGGGGAACGGATAAATTTGTTGAACTTGCAAAGGTTCTTATAAGTAAATATAATGCTAAGATAGTTTTTATTGGAGGGAAAGAAGATATCATTCTATCTAATTATATAAAACAACAATTATCCGATTATTCTGATAAAATTATTGATTTTACCGGGAAAATATCAATACTTCAATCTGCAGCAATTATTAAAAATTGTAATTTATTTATTGGAAATGCATCAGGCCCAACACATATTGCAGCTGCTATAGGAGCCCCTGTAGTAGCAATATATGGAGCGGATAATCCTGTTAATTTTAGCCCGCCCGGGAAAAAAGTAAGAGTAGTTACTCCAAATAATAAATGTGCTCCATGTTTCCATTTTTATCGCAATTTTTTTTGGGGGATGAGATTACGATATATCCCAACCTGTAGAGCATTAAAAAGTATTAAAGTAGAAACAGTATTAAATACATGCAAAGAAATTTTAGAAAATTAACAAGACGATATCAAAAGAGGGAATTGCCTACTTTTGTATGGGTTCTTATAATGTTATTTAGTATGTCTCTTGCGGGAATATTGGTTTTTAATTTTATTGCACTGCCTTTATGGGTAGGCGTTAATGAAGAAATTACCGTCCCGGATGTATGCGGAAGACCTATAGAAGAAGCAAAAAATGAACTAATCAAAGCAGGTCTTAAGTTTGAAATAAAAGCGCAACAATTTAGTAACTTACCTAAAGATATCGTTATATCCCAATATCCTTTGCCTGCAAGAAGAGTTATAAAAGAAAAGGTAGTAGAACTTTCTGTTTCAAGAGGCAAAGAGAAAATCAAGATACCATGGGTAGAAGGTATGTCATTACCTCAGGCACAAAACCTATTGAAGAGCGCAGGCCTCGAAATAGGTGAAGTAATATATGAATACTCTGCACAGGCTACTCCTGATAATGTAATAGCAACGGAACCTAAAATTGACGCAGTGGTTTATAAAGGTTCTAAAGTTAACATAATTGTAAGTCAGGGAGAACCGGAAACAATTATGCCGAATTTTATTGGTATGCCATTAGCAGAAGCGCAGGAAGAAGCCAGGAAAATAGGGATAAAACCAGACGTCAACTTTATCGCAAAGGCTTCACCTCTCGGTATGGTAATAATTCAAAAACCTCCTGCCGGGGCAATAATCAAAAAAGGGGAATCTTTGGAATTAACTGTTGGTAGTCCGCGAAAGTATTGAAATCTTAATCTAACCCCTTATCTCCAATATCTTTTCTATAATACATTCCTTCAAAATAAACCTTAGAAATTGCACTATAAACATTGTCTTTTGACGCTTTTAATGTATTTCCTAAACCGGTTATACCCATAACTCTACCGCCTGCGGTAATTATCTTATTGTTTTTCATTGATGTTCCCGCGTGAAAAGCTATGCACCCATTAGTTGGAACTTTTGATAATCCGGTTATTTCTTTTCCTTTTTCATAATTTCCGGGATAACCGGAAGATGCCAATACTACACATATTGCATATTCGTTCTTGAATTTTACTTTAACGGATTTTAAATTACCTTCTATTGTGGCAAGAATCGGTTCCATCAAGTCCGAATCTATTAATGGTAATATGACCTGGGTCTCAGGGTCACCAAATCTACAGTTGAATTCAAGCACTTTCGGTCCTATGGATGTCATCATAAGACCTGCGTATAATATGCCTTTGTAAGTTATTCCGTCTTTTTTCATTCCCCAAACACAAGGAGCAAATACATTTTCAACGATATTTCCAACCTCTTTTTCCGTTAATACCGCTCTTGCATAAGCTCCCATTCCACCCGTATTAAGTCCGTTGTCTCCATCCATAAGTTTTTTGTGGTCTTGAGAGGGGATTAACGGAATAAAATCTTTCCCATCAGTAAAAGCAAGAACGGACACTTCTTCTCCTTCAAGATATTCTTCTATAACTACTTTATCCCCTGCTTCACCAAACGTCTTTTCACTCATCATATTACTTAATGCCGTATTTGCTTCTTTTTCTGTTTCTGCTATTATTACGCCTTTGCCGGCAGCAAGCCCGGAAGCTTTTATCACGATAGGATATGTCCTGTTTGATTTTATAAATTTTTGTGCCGCTTCTAATTTGTAAAACGTTTCAAAGTCTGCAGTAGGGATATTTGTATTTCTCATTATCTCTTTGGAATAAGACTTGTCGGATTCTATCATAGCCCCTCTCTTTGTAGGACCAAATGCTTTGTTCTTGGGGAGTTCATCTACAATCCCTTCTGCAAGAGGAGTCTCTGGACCGACTACAACAATGTCAACATCATTTGCAAACTTTATTAACTCACCTGTATTTTCTGATTTTATGGGGATGCATTCTGCTAATTCAGCTATCCCCGGGTTGCCGGGTGCCGCATAAATTTTATCAACAAGAGATGATTGTGCAAGTTTCCACACAAGAGCATGTTCGCGACCACCACTACCTATTACAAGAATTTTCATTTTGAGAAAAACATTTTTACGGATGTTAAAAATAATGCTACGGCAAAAACCCTTCTTAAAACTATGTCCGATATGCCAATTGCCATTTTTGCACCGAATAATCCTCCAATAAAAAACCCAATGCATATAAACATAGCTGCTCGTATGTCTACATAGCCCTGTTTATAATAAACAATGGCCGCAAGCAATCCGATTGGCAGTACCAGAAAAGCGAGTGTGGTGCCTTGAGCCTGATGTTGTGTCATCTTAAATATATAAACCAAAGCAGGAATAACAATAATCCCGCCGCCAATGCCAATCAATCCGCTGATAATCCCGGCTATTAACCCTAATGCAATATATAAAATTAAAGACATATTGTTTAATTATATTGTTTTTCTCCAAAAGTCTAGAATGTCTTTTAGTGTTTGTTCAAATGGAATAAGAGGTTCCCATCCGGCAAGTTTTTTAAATTTTGTTGGATCTCCGATAAGTACAGGAACATCAGAAGGTCTCAGCCTTGCCGGGTCTTGTTTTATTTCTACTTTAACGCCGGACATATCAATTAAAGTTGAAAGAATCTCTTTTATTTTTTGCCCTTTCCCGGAACAGATATTATAAACATCCCCGGGTACTCCTTTTTCTAATAATAACCAATATGCTTTAACAATATCCCGAACATCAGTAAAATCACGAATAGTATCAGTATTTCCAAGATAAATTACAGGCGGGGTAATGCCTTTTTCTATTTGAACTATTTGATATGCGATTTCCGAACAAACGAAATTAGGCGGTCTTCTCGGCCCTGTATGATTAAATGCCCTTGTTCTTATTGCCCTTAATTTATAACTCATAAAATATTGATAAGCAAGCATATCCTGAGCAACTTTGGATACTGCATAGGGGGATAAAGGTCTTAGGGGAGTTGTTTCTTTTACCGGGATTTCATTTGGATAAATAAATCCGTATTCTTCCGATGAACCAGCTATGTGAATTAAAGGGTTTATGCCTATTTTTTTAATGGCTTCAAATATGTTGAGTTCGCCAAAAATGTTTCCTTCAAGGGTCTCTGAAGGCGCATTCCACGAAGATGGCACAAAAGATTGTGCAGCAAGATGAAATATGCGGTCTGGTTTTATCGTTTCTATTGTATCCCTGACGGAAGTAGAGTCTTTTAAGTCACATTCGTACATAGTAATTTTGTTTTTAAAATGTTCTATGTTTTCTGTTCTTGAACGCCAGCGTTTAATTCCGAATATTTTTACTTCTGGCATAGTAAGAAGATAATCTACCATCCATGAACCTACAAAGCCGGTTACTCCAGTAACAAGCACTTTCATTTTTTCCTCCCACTGTAAAAATTGCCTTGTCAGTAAGATGGAGTTATGTCCCTGATGACAATCTTTCAGCTAAAGATTTTGGCAACCCGGCATTTATTATTTTTTTTTGCGCCGCATCTATATCATAAGAAATTCGCACAGTTTCAATTTCCCCTATTTCAGAATCATAAATGGCAAAAGAAGAGTTAGCATTTCTATCTCTTGGTTGTCCTACGCTGCCCGGATTTATTATATAGTTATAATCAGGATTTATAGAAAATTTAGGATTTGTAATGATTTTATATTTATTATCTACTTTTGCAAAAGTAACAGAAACATGAGTATGCCCAACAAAACAAATATGTCCGCAGACAGGAAATTCATTAATTGCATCATTCATAGATGAAAGATAATGCCAGCGTTCAGGTTTAGATGGTGCACTGTGAGACAAAAGAGAATTGTTGTAATTTTTTTGAAATGGTAAACTTTTCAACCATGATATATTTTCTGGCGTTAGGGTTTTAGATGTCCATACGCATACTTCTTTTGCTAAAGAGTGAAAGTGTGATAAGTTGGTAAGTCCTATTGACCCTGCATCATGATTGCCCAGTATTGCGCATTCGGAAATTTCTCTAACTAAATTACAACATTCATTAGGATTTGCTCCGTAACCTACCGTATCTCCAAGGCATATAACTTTAGATATTTCTCTGTTCCGTAATTCAACTACTACTGCTTCTAAAGCTTCTATGTTTGAGTGAATATCGCTTAATATCGCATATCGCATATTTTTCTAATTCTCCTTCCTATATGTTTTCATAATACTATCCAGTATGCCATTTACAAATTTCCCGGATTCCGGAGTAGAATATTTCTTGGCAAGTTCTATCGCCTCATCTATGGATGCTTTAGGCGGTATTTCAGAGAAATAAAGTAATTCGCATATTGCAAGCCTTAATATGTTTTTGTCTATAGTTGCCATTCTTGCTATTTTCCAGTTTTTCGCATTGTTGGATATAAGTCTGTCAATTTCTCTAATATTGGTAAGCGTTTTCTCTACCAATGCTCTTACAAATTCCTGTATTTCTTTTGAATAAAAATTTGAAGAAAACAACTCATACAAAATTTCTTTTTCTGCTTGAACTCCCATTTCTTTTCTGTAAAGTACCTGCATAGCAAGTTCTCGAGCCTTTCTACGACTTTTCATTTATAGTTTTGCAATTAAATTAATCTGTTCTATTACCGTCATTGCTGCAGATTCACCTTTGTTGCCGTGTTTCCCGCCTGCCCTGTCAATCGCTTGTTCTACGGTATCGGCGGCAATTATACCGAAACCTATTGGTGTTGTTGTTTGTAAAGATACCTGAGCAATGCCTTTCGTTACTTCCTTAGAAATTAAATCAAAATGGGTGGTTTCTCCTCTTATTATTGCGCCAAGACATATAATACCATCAAATCTTTTTTTCCCGGAAACTAAAACTTTTAATACTTGTGGAATCTCAAATGCTCCCGGAACTTTGACAATTTCTATCGCGTCAGATTTTGCATTGTGACGGATTAAACAATCTACAGCTCCATCAATAAGTTTATCAGTGATAAAACTATTAAATCTGGAAGCTATAATCCCAAATCTTTTTCCGCTTGCCGAAAATTCGCCTTCATATGTTTTCACTTTCCCCCCTCTTTTAATTTTAAAATATGACCAAGCTTTGAGCGCTTTGTAAATAAATAATCCCGATTTTTAGGATTTGAAGCGACTTCAATTGGTACCCGCTTAGTTATGGTTAATCCGTAACCTTCAAGCCCAATTAATTTTTTGGGATTATTTGTCAAAAGTCGAATAGTTGATAATCCAAGGTCTACAAGGATTTGAGCGCCTATCCCATAATCCCTTAAGTCTGCAGGAAAGCCCAATGCCAGATTCGCTTCAACCGTATCTAATCCCTTATCCTGGAGTTGATATGCTTCTATTTTTGCTTTGAGCCCGATTCCCCTGCCTTCCTGTCGCATATAAAGAAAAACTCCACAACCTTCCTTTTCTATTAATTTTAGTGATTTCTTTAATTGTTCCCCACAATCACACCTTAAGCTGCCGAATACATCTCCGGTTAAACATTGTGAGTGGACACGAACAAGAACATTTTTTTTGCCTTTCACAGTACCTTTTACAAGGGCAATGTGATGTTCGCCCGTCAATAATTCCTCGTAAAGATGGACGGTAAAGTTACCCAAATGCATAGGTATTGAAGTAGTAACAACCTTTTTTATAAGTTTCTCTTGTTTTTGTCTGTATAGAATCAAAGACTCTATAGTTATTATTTTTAGACCAAATTTTTTTGCGATATTAACAAGCGAAGGTAATTTTGCCATACGGCCATCTTCATCCATAATTTCGCATAATACAGCTGCCGGGTAAAGTCCTGCAAGCCTCATTAAATCAACACAAGCTTCGGTATGCCCGGCTCTCCGTAGTACTCCACCCTCCTGTGCCATCAAAGGGAATATATGTCCCGGTATGGCAAAATCTTCCGCAACAGCATTAGAATCTGTAAACTTTTTTATGGTAGTAGCGCGGTCATGAGTCGAAATTCCCGTAGTAGTCCCTTTTTTTGCGTCTATGGACACTGTAAATGCGGTGCCATGCAAGGCCGTGTTTTCATTAGACATTAAATTCAATTTTAATTTTTTCAATCTCTCGGGAGTTCCAGGCAAACATATTAATCCACGACCGTATTTTGCCATAAAATTTATATGTTTTGGTGTTATGGTTTCGGCGGCACATATAAAATCTCCTTCATTCTCACGATTCTCATCATCTACACATATTACTATTTGTCCTGATTTCAAAATGTCTATTGCTTTCTCTATGGAAGTGAAGATATTTCTATTTTCTTGGTTTGCTTTCGAGCAAAAATTCTTCTGTTTAGTTTTCATTTTTGAGGTATTTCCCAAGGATGTCTGTTTCTATATTAACTAAAGAACCTATATGCAGTTCCCCAAGAGTAGTGTTTTTTAAAGTAAAAGGAACCAATCCTATTTCAAAACCGTTGTTTTTAGTATCTATAACGGTTAAACTTACTCCTTCAACGGCTATGTTCCCATTTTTAACGATATATTTTGATATTTCAGGAGCAACTTTTATGGTAAACATCGTTATGCCGGTTTTCACTTTTTTTGCAATTACTTTCCCGACCTCTTCAACGTGTCCCTGGACTAAATGTCCCCCGATTCTATCACTTAGTTTTAATGCTCGCTCAATATTAACAAACTGTCCTGTGCGGGACAGGCGAAAATTAGTTTTTGATAAAGTGTTAGGACTTGCAAAAACTTCAAATTCATTGTTTCTCATTTGTTTTGTTACGGTAAAACATACTCCGTTTATTGCAATGCTTTCACTTATTTTAGAGGCAAAACCTTCAGGTGTATAGATTTTAAAAGTTCTTCCACCATTAAAAGAGATACAACTCTTTATTTGTCCTATTGTTTCCACTAAACCTGTAAACATTTATTTATCTTGAATATATATTCAAGATATGAATTTAGTCAAGATAAAATAAACCATAAGGTTGGAAAACTCGTTGACATTTGCTTATGTTTCATATATGAAACAATGAATACTTATGAAGACAAGTAATTACGGTTTTATATTTGATCTGGATGGCGTTATTGTTGATACGGAGCCTATCTATTTTGAAGCAATGAATACAATGGCAAAAAAAAGAGGACAAAGATTTACGATGGAGCTCAAAAGAGAAGTTATGGGCAGGGGTGGAATACTTAGTATGAGACTGATGAAAGAAACTTTGCATTTTACTGAAACACCCGAGGAATTATTAAAAGAAAGAACTAAATTATGCAAAAAACTATTAGAAAAATATGGCGTAAAACCTGTAACCGGAATATTCAATGTGCTGAAATTGGTAAATAAATTGGGGCTAAAAAAAGCAGTTGCGTCTTCATCACACCGTAAATGGGTAGAAAGCGCATTGACCGAGTTGAATATAATAAATGAATTTGATGCGATTGCGAGTGGGGATGAAGTTTCTTGCGGCAAACCGGAACCCGATGTTTTTCTTTTGGCGCTCAAGAGATTGAAACTAAAAAAATGCGAATGTATTATTCTTGAAGATACAATTATTGGCTTGGAAGCGGCTAAAAGAGCAGGAATTAAATGTATCGCAGCTCCAAATAAATACAATAAAGGAATAGATTTCTCATCCGCAGATGTTATTGTTAAAAGCTTAAAAGATATAAACGAACAAATGATAAAAAATCTGTTGAAGTTAGATAACTGATGGAACTTATAGATGTTCATTCGCATTTACAGGATAAAGAATTTGATAACGATAGGGAAGATGTGCTTGAAAATGCAAAAAAAGTCGGCGTGAAAAAAATTATAACCTCCACGCTTGACTTAAAAGATGCCCAAATCTCAATGGAAATGTTTTCCAAGTATAAAGGTTTTGTTTATATGACTGTGGGGTGTAATCCTTGTATAGTGGATGAAAAAGAAATGGAACATTCTGCCCTGACGCTGATAGAACAAATTCAGAGTTTTATAAGAGAGAAAAAAAAAGATATTGTGGGAATAGGCGAAATAGGATTGGATTATTATTGGATAGAGGGAGAACAGCGTGAAAAACAAAAAGAGTTTTTCAGATTATGGATTAATTTTGCGAAAGAAATGAATTTGCCGTTAATAGTTCATTCGAGAAGTGCAGGGAAATATGCTATTGAAATACTATTAGAAGAAAAGTATTCTAATGTGTTGATGCATAGTTATGATGGTAAAGTAGGTTGGGCATTGGAAGCGGCAAAACAGGGCTTTTATTTTTCGATACCGCCTTCCATAGTAAATTCAACCCAGAAACAAAAGCTTGTAAAATCAATTGATATAAATAGAATTATGTTGGAATCCGACGCCCCTGTCCTTGGACCAGAAAAAGACAAACGAAATGAACCTCAAAATTTAGTTTTTACCGTTAAGAAAATCTCTGAAATAAAAAGTCTTTCGGAAGATATTGTGTCAAAGATAACAACTCGGAACGCTTCTGAATTCTTTAAAATTTAAAAGCCAGGGAGAGGAATCGGACCCCCGACCTGCGGTTTACAAAACCGCTGCTCTACCACTGAGCTACCCTGGCAACTAATGAATTTGGAATTTATAGTAGAAATAAGAGTTGTCAACTAATTCTTAGTTTCCTTATTCTTGATGTTACTTTTATCTTACTTGCCTAATGGCAGTCAGGTATACAAAAAGTAAACCTTATTTAACTATGATTAACTTTTGTATGTTTTGATAACTGCCGGAGTTGAGTTTTACAAAATAAATGCCGTTTGCTATATTTTTTGCGTCTATATTAGTTTCATAGCATCCCGGAGTTCTGTGTTCATTAATCAGTATCTTCATTGTTTTTCCCGTTATATCATAAATACTCAAATTTACAGGAGAAATATCCGTTACCGAAAACTGAATTTTTATATTGGAATTCTGATTTACAATATTAGGCTTTACGGCAAGAGTAGATGTTTTCGCTTTTGTATTTTCTTCCACCGCTCCACCTATACAGGGATTCAGGTAGGCAAATATGTGGCCGACAGAACTTGATGCTTCCGATAATACTATATCCGGACAGGTATCCCCATCGAAATAAGAAACATAAGGCAGGTCAAACAATTGGTATTGCGCATCAATGGCGTGACTTGTGAAGTTTGCAAAGCCATCATTTTCATACCATCTAAGCCAATAATTACGTCCGGCAACTACTATGTCCATCTTCCCATCAGTATTAAAATCTCCTACGTCAATCCCGTCAATTCCAACACAAGTACTCTCTATGGTGTTTTTTGTAAAATTGCCCCCCCCTGTGCCTTTATAGAGATAGAAAATTCCATTTGTTACATCTCCACATACGATATCCGTATTCCCATCTTTATCAAAATCGTAACATCTTACACCGGATACCCCGGCTTCAGTGCCATTAGGAAAAGTATTATCTATTACAACTTCGGTAAAACTTTCAGCCCCGTTGTTTTTATATAAAAGCAGTCTGCAAGGTGCAGAAGTCCCGGATGCAACATAACCATGATAAAACTCCCCTGCTATTATATCCATATGTCCATCCCCATCATCATCAAAACAATCAACCTTCCAGCAGTTTGCCTGCCCTATATAAAAAGAAGTAAAACTTCCACCCGCATTTCTAAACCAGTATAATCCCTGGTCTTCAGCAATAAATAAACTTTGTGCGCTGTTTATGGTGGCAACAATATCCGAATCTCCATCCCCGTCTATATCGTAAACACGCATTTGCCTGAAGCGACCATTAGCATTCATTAACGTTGTTGTAGCCCAAGATGTTCCATTCCCATTATTTTTATGAATGGCAATACTTCCGTCTTCACTTCCGGAAGTTTTAACCTGACAAGAAACTGCATCTATATCGCCGTCATTATCCATATCGCAACCTGCTATTTCATAGTCAAAATAAGACGGGTCCCAGATAAGATTTTGAGTTGACCAACTTATACCTGCTCCGCTATTTCCATACCATACAGATTTGCCGTCGGAACCAATCGTTGCAAAAATATCTTGTTCATACTGAGAGCTTGTCCCATCTATGTTCCCTGCCCACGTTCCATGTGGACCGTTTTGTAAAGAATCAACCGTTATCCTATCAAAACTTACGGTCCTTCCGTAAGAAACGTTTGATAGCATAAAAAACATAACAATAACTATAGCTATAACTTTTCTCATTTTCCCCCCCCTATCCTACCATTTCTAGTACCATATGTGTGTTAAATATGCCAGTTTGTCAAGCGAAATAAAAAAATTGTTATTACTATTTTAAAATGTTAATTTTGGAGAGGAAATCCTAATTTGATTTTTCCTTGACATTGTAACCAGAGTATTGTAAATACACTTATTATGATAGAAAAATTAACTATAAAAACAGATTCGAAGATTTTATTGCTTGTTCTTGATGGTGTGGGTGGCATCCCACAAAATGGTAAAACTGAACTTGAAACTGCGAAAACCCCAAATCTTGATAAGCTTACTAAGAATGCAATGACAGGACTTACTGACCCTGTTTCCCCTGGTATCACACCCGGTTCTGGGCCTGCACATCTTTCATTGTTTGGATATGATCCGGTAGAATATCAAATTGGCAGGGGCGTTCTTGAAGCTCTTGGCGTAGGTATAACGTTGATTCCAAATGATGTGGCAACACGGGGAAACTTTGCTACGGTTAATGATAAAGGATTAATTACTGACCGTAGAGCAGGTAGGATAGCAACCGAAGAAAATGTAAAAATATGCGCATTATTACAATCAAATATTAAACCGGTAGAAGGTGTAAAGTTTGAAGTTACTGCCGGAAAAGAACATAGGTTTGTTCTTGTGTTAAGAGGCGAAGGACTTGATGACAGGATAACGGAAACTGACCCTCAAAAAGAAGGGGCTCTGCCTCTTGAGTGTAAACCACTTGTTCCTGAAGCGGAAAAAACTGCGAGAGTGATAAATTCTTTTGTACTCCAGGTAAAATCTATTTTAAAACCACCCGCAAATATGGTGCTTTTGCGGGGATTTGCCAAGCCACCTGCCATTTCAACTATGGGGGAAAGGTTTAAAATTACGCCCGCGGCAATTGCTACATATCCTATGTATCGGGGATTAGCAAAATTAGTTGGAATGGATGTCCTTGAAACAGGTTCAACTATTGCAGATGAGATAAATGTTCTAAAAAGCAACTGGCAAAGTTATGATTTCTTTTATGTGCATATCAAAAAAACGGATTCTTATGGCGAGGATGGAAATTTTGAATCAAAAGTGAAAATAATAGAGGAAGTGGATAGGTATATCCCACAACTCTTAGAACTTAAGCCCGATGTGCTTGTAATAACAGGTGACCATTCTACGCCCGCAATGTTAAAAGCTCATTCCTGGCATCCAAATCCATTTTTAATTTCTTCTAAATGGGTAATTCCGGATGCGGCACAAAGATTTACCGAAATCGAATGCGCAAAAGGTTTGCTCGGTAGATTTGGTGCCGTTCAGGCATTGCCGTTAATGTTGGCTAACGCATTAAAACTCAGTAAATTCGGGGCGTAACCTTATTCTTAAGTCCGAATATCTAAATATATTCCGGGAATAAAGATAAAATAGTTAATACTATCTCCACAAACAAAAGAATTATTTTTTTGTTGCAGTTTCAAGGTTTCGCATTAAGTTCCATAATTACCTGACTGCTGTCAGGCAAGTTTATGAATAAGTTTGATTGTATAGTTGTCGGCGGAGGGCATGCAGGTTGTGAAGCAGCTCTCGCTGCTTCAAGAATGGGGCTAAATACCTTAATGCTGACGCTTAATCTTGATACTATCGGTCAACTTTCCTGTAATCCTTCAATGGGCGGTCTTGGTAAATCACAACTGATTTTTGAGGTGGATGCGCTTGGTGGAGAAATCGGATTTGTTTCGGATATCGCTTCTATTGGCTATAGAGTGCTTAATACAAAAAAAGGACTTGCCGTTCAATCACTCCGTGCTCAGGTAGATAGAAAAAAATACCGTGAAACAATGCAAAAAATTATCCTAAATACTGAAAATTTATACGTTCAACAAGGAGAAGCAACTGAAATTATCGTATCAAAAAAGGGGACAATAAAATCCGCGATAGGCGTAGTAAGCGCTTCCGGTATGGAATATTTTGCAAACACCATAATTATTACAACGGGAACTTTTTTGAAGGGACTTATACATATTGGCCTAAAAAACTATCCATCCGGCAGGATGGGGGAATTGCCTTCCACAGAATTATCCGATTCATTAAAAAAGTTGGGATTTCAATTGGGAAGACTAAAAACGGGAACTTCTGCAAGAGTTGATATCAGGACTATAGATTTTGATAAAATGATTGAACAATCTCCCGATAAAGGAGCCCATCGCTTTTCTCATAGAACAAAAAAGAATAACCCAACAGCTTGTCCCTGTTACATTACCCACACAAATATGTTAACTCAAAAAATAATTTTACAGAATCTTAAATCCTCTCCTTTATATAGTGGAATAATTAAAGGGATTGGAGCAAGATATTGCCCTTCTATAGAAGATAAATGTGTTCGTTTTAAAGAGAAAACTTCGCATCAGGTATTTATAGAACCTGACGGTGTGGATACTAATGAATGTTACTTGAATGGAGTATCAACTTCTTTGCCTGAAGCCGTACAATTAGATTTTTTGCATACAATTCCGGGACTTGAAAAAGTGAGAATAATAAGACCCGGTTATGCAATTGAATATGATTTTGTTCTCCCCGTACAAGTATACCCTTCTCTTGAGACGAAAATAATAAAAAACTTGTACCTTGCGGGACAAATACTCGGAACATCCGGTTATGAAGAAGCCGCTTCACAGGGGATTATAACAGGAATAAATGCAGCATTGAAAGTAAAAGGTAAACCACAATTTATACTGCCTCGTTACGAAGCATATATTGGAGTTTTGACAGATGATTTATCTACAAAAGAGATTTTGGAACCGTATAGAATGTTTACATCACGCGTAGAACATAGACTTATCCTCCCAGAACACAATGCAGACGAAAGACTTATGAAATATGGCCTGGAGTTTGGACTTATCCCTAAAAAAGAATATAATAAAACTCAAAAATTAGTGGAAAGCGTTAAAGTTAAATTACGCGAACTTAAATCTACACAATTAAAACCGGAGTCTATAAATCCCGTATTAAAAGAAAACGATTCTATGCCGATAACGAAATCCTCATCTGCATTTCAAATATTAAAAAGACCGGAAATAAAAATAGAAATGATCGAACAATTTATAGAAAAACTTACCGGTAACGAAAAGATAAGACTTGAATTCCTTGTAAAATATGAAGGCTATATAAAAAGAGAATACGCGTTGGTAAAAAAATTCAATGAATCAGAATCTTACGAGATACCCCAAGGATTTGATTTCTATAAAGTAAATGGGCTTTCGCGGGAAGCCTGTGAAAAATTATCAAAAATTAAACCTGTGACGTTGGAACAGGCAAAACGGATTGGTGGGGTTCGGTCGGCAGATATAATTCGATTATTTTTTACGTTAAAAAAATCTCATTAATTAAAATAAATTAACTTAACTTATCTTACGAAGCAGGTAAATCCTACAAAAACCATAAAATCAGAGTTTATTATAAAAAATAAGTTGCAATTTCTTAAATAGGGTATATTAATTTTTACTAATTAATGCGTAAAATATTTATATTTTTCATTAAAGCTTATCATATATACTTCTCCCCATTCTTGATACATTCCTGTAGGTTTCATCCGACTTGTTCGGTTTATACAATCGAAGCTATAGAAAAATATGGAGTACTAAAAGGATTTGGTTTAGGCATCTGGAGAATCCTAAAATGTAACCCCTGGCATATTGGAGGTTGTGACCCCGTACCTTAATAATGGACCAAATTATATTTCTCGGAACAGCAGGAGCAAGAGTAACTGTTGCAAAACAATTACGAGCCTCCGGTGGGATTTGGATTACTCTTGATGATACACAACTCCTTGTTGATCCGGGACCCGGTTCTCTCGTAAAATGTGTGAAAAGTAGGCCAAAACTTGACCCTACAAAACTTGACGGCATAATATTATCTCATCGTCATCTTGACCATTCTGCAGATATAAATGTAATGATAGAAGCAATGACAGATGGAGGGTACAATGTACGCGGCACTGTTTTTGCTCCATTTAATGCTTTGGAAGAGGATCCTGTAATATTAAGATATATTCGGGGATATGTTAAAGACATACAGATATTGATTGAAAAGGGAAAATATGCATTAAAGAATATTTCCATTGAAACGCCGGTGAAACATCTGCATGCTGAAGATACCTACGGTATAAACTTTATTGGAAAAAAACATACAATCTCTTATGTAACGGATACAAATTATTTTGATTTATTGCCCGATTATTACAAAGGGGATGTTCTTATACTAAATGTTGCGAGAAAAGATTCTTCGATCGTATATCATTTGTGCTTAGATGATGCTATAAAGATAATAAAAAAAAACAAGCCAAAACTTACCATACTTACTCATTTTGGTATGACAATGTTGAAAGCCAAACCATGGTTGCTTGCGGAACAAATTTCCAATGAGCTGGGTGTTAAAGTTGTGGCTGCAAATGATGGAATGAGGATAGAACTATGAACATAGTAATTACGGGTGGGGCAGGATTTATCGGATCTCATCTAAGCGAGTTCTTCTTAAAAGAAGGACACAAAGTAATCTGTATTGATAATTTTCTTACAGGGAGACGTGAGAATATTGCCGAATTTCATTCGAATCCGAATTACAAACTTGTAGAACAAGACGTCTCAAAACATTTAAGCATAAGCGAAACGGTAGATTGGGTACTGCATTTTGCTTCACCTGCGTCACCGGTCGATTATAATCGTTATCCTATACAGACTTTAAAGGTAGGTGCGCTCGGAACCCATAATTCTCTCGGTCTCGCAAAAATTAAAAAAGCGGGATTTTTATTGGCTTCTACCTCCGAAGTATATGGAGACCCTGAGTGCAACCCTCAACCGGAATCTTACTGGGGAAATGTAAATCCTATAGGACCTCGTGGAGTTTATGATGAGGCAAAAAGATACGCGGAAGCTATGGTAATGGCATATCATAGAGTTCATAAATTAAATACCAGAATTGCCCGTATATTCAATACTTTTGGAGAAAGAATGCGAATAGAAGATGGAAGGGCTGTCCCTAATTTTATAAGTCAAGCGCTTAAAGGTGAAGACTTAACGGTTTATGGTAATGGCAAACAGACAAGAAGTTTTTGTTATATCAGTGATCTTGTTAATGGATTATGGAAATTAATGAATACTCAAATCAACGATCCCGTTAATTTGGGAAACCCGAATGAATTAAATATGACGGATATAGCAGAGATTATATTAAAACTTACAAAATCAAAAAGTTCAATTACTTATTGCGATTTGCCGATAGATGATCCTAAAGTAAGACGCCCGGATATAAGCATTGCAAAAGAAAAATTAAATTGGAGACCTGAAGTGCTACTGGAACAGGGATTAAAAAATACTATTGAGTATTTTCAAAGAGTTCAAAACGGTACTAAATAATTTAATTCCCTTTGTTATCTTTTTTATCGGAAAAATTTAAACTTATAAAAAAATAACCTTTCAACTTGTTTCGCCAAGAATGTTTCTAAAAAGATTAAAAGAATTTGATTTCATTCTCTTATTGTTAAGTTTTCTAATAATTGGAAGTGGATTAACTACAGTTTATAGTGCAAATCAAACTCTTTTCTACAAACAGTGTATATGGGTAAGTGTTGGGCTTATAGGCTGTTTGGCGTTTTACCTTTTCCCGCTAAAATATTTAAATATGTTTTCGAGTATATTTTACGTTGCTTCAATTTTTTTATTAATTGTTGTTCGTCTTGTAGGAAGTGGCCCAGGTGGAACTCACAGATGGCTCAAATTAGGCTTTTTTCAGCTTCAAGGTTCTGAAGTTGCAAAACTTGGCACTATTTTTTTGATCGCAAGTTTTATGTCAAATAAAAAATTTGAGGTAAAAAAATTACGAAACCTTATTGTTCCCATAGTTCTTTGTTTGCTACCTTGTTTGCTCATATTAATAGAACCGGACCTTGGTAGTTCTCTTGTTTTTATTTTTCTTGCCGGGTTTCTGCCTTTTTATAAAGGGACGCCATGGTTATATCTTTTTACTCTTGTGTCTCCGGTTATTGCGATTATTGCAGGCGCACATTGGATATCTCTTGCAATATATTTAATTCTTATGTTACTAATATTATACTGGAGGAGAGTTCCGTTAAATGAAATTATTACAATATTTTTGATTAACCTAATATGCGGAAGTTTAACCCCTATTGTGTGGAATCATTTTTTAAAACCGTACCAGAAAATGCGAATAGAGAGTTTTATTGTGCCTTCTAAAGATCCACAGGGTATGGGGTGGCAAATAAAACAATCTAAAATTGCCATAGGTTCGGGTGGACTTTTAGGAAAAGGGTTTATGCAAGGCACACAAAAAGGATTTGATTTTTTACCTGAAGCGCATACTGATTTTATTTTTGCGGTTGTATCTGAAGAATTTGGTTTTGTTGGATGCTTCGCATTGCTTTTTTTCTTCTTTTTGTTGGTGCTAAAAAGTATCCTAATTGCAAAAGCTTCTCGTTCAAATTTTAATCGGTATCTTGCTATAGGTATAGCAGGAATTATCGTTTTTCAGGTAATAGTAAATACAGGTATGGCAGCCGGTGTTATGCCGGTTGTAGGTGTCCCATTGCCATTTGTAAGTTATGGGGGGTCGAATATGTTAGTCTCCCTTGCAATGATTGGGTTAATGCTAAATATCTATGCCCATAGATATGAATATTAACAATATTTCAATAAATAATTCATATTGTATTTGCCCTTTTGAAATTATAAGAATTATCCAGGAATAACAAAAATCCCCTAGTCTTTTTATACTTGACATATTCGTTCTTTTGCTTATGTTGAAGATACTTTATAACGTAGATTAATTATATGTAAAGAAGGGAGGCGTAGATGTCAGCAAAAATTATAAAAGGCATTGAAGTGGCGGCTCTGGTCAGAGAAGAATTAAAAGTAAGAGTTCAAAAATTAAAAGAAAAAGGCATAACCCCGGGCTTGGGAGTTGTATTAGTTGGCGAAGATCCGGCTTCCGTCTCTTATGTTACCGCAAAAGCAAAAGGTTCTGCCGAAATCGGTATTTTTGAACAAACTATTAATTTCCCCGCAGATGTCCCTGAAGAAGAAGTCTTAAAAACCGTTGATAGACTTAATAAAGACCCAAGATTTAATGGTTTTTTAGTTCAATTGCCTTTGCCTAAACATATTAGTACCGATAAAATAATTAATTTTATTTCTCCTGAAAAAGATGCGGATGGGTTTCACCCGATAAATGTTGGCAAATTATTAAGAGGAGAACCTTGCCCCTTGCCCTGTACGCCTTATGGAGTTTTACAATTACTCGTAAGAAGTGGATATAGTCCGGAAGGAAAACACGTAGTGGTTTGCGGTAGGAGTAATATTGTCGGAAAACCACTCGCAGCTCTCCTTATACAAAAGAAAAAAGGCGCTAATGCTACGGTAACGATTTGTCATACGGGAACCAAGGATTTACATTATTTTACAAAACAGGCAGACATTTTGGTTGCAGCTATGGGTGTCCCCAAAGCAATAACTGCAGATATGATTCGAGAAGGTTGCGTAGTTATTGATGTTGGAGTAAATAGAGTTCCTGATCCTACTGCTACGAAAGGCTTTAGACTTGTCGGAGATTGCGATTTTGAAGCAATGAAGGAAAAAGCAGAAGCTATTACACCGGTGCCCGGAGGCGTCGGCCCAATGACCGTTACTATGTTGCTTATGAATACGGTAGAATCCGCTGAGAGAACGGCAGGTTTACTTTAAATGAACATTTTATTATACGTTTTAGGAACATATAACTAGGAGGAAAGATGGCTGTAAAAAGAAGATATCCTGTGCCAAGTGATATTGATATCGCACAGGAAACAGAACTCTTACCAATAATAGATATTGCAAAGAAGATGGGGATTAAAGATAATGAAATTGAGCCTTATGGAAAATATATGGCAAAAATTGATTACGCTGGGGTTCTGGAAAGATTAAAAAATCGACCTAATGGAAAATTTATTACGGTAACGGCAATTACGCCTACTCCACTTGGGGAAGGAAAGACGGTTACAAGTCTTGGTATCGGACAGGCTATGGCTAAACTTGGAGTTAATGTATGCAATGCATTGCGCGAACCTTCCAAGGGACCAACTTTTGGTATTAAAGGCGGAGCTTGCGGTGGAGGATACTCTCAAATGCTTCCCATGGAAAATATTAATCTTCATTTTACGGGTGATATTCATGCCGTTGAAACAGCTCATAACTTATGCGCTGCGGCAATAGATACAAGTATTTTATTAAAAAATCCTCTTAATATTGACCCCTTGAGTGTAACATGGCCAAGATGTGTTGACCTTAATGACAGGGCATTAAGAGATATAATAGTCGGAATTGGTGGAAAACTTAATGGATATCCTCGTCAAACAGGGTATTCTATTACTGTAGCTACTGAAACCGCAGCTATTCATGCTCTTACTAGCGGATTAGCTGATTTAAGAAAAAGATTGGGAAGAATAGTTATTGGTTTTACTTATGATGGCAAACCGGTTACTTGTGAAGACTTAAAAGTCGCAGGAGCTATGACCGCATTGCTGGTAGATGCGATTAAACCGAATTTAGTTCAATCAACGGAAAATCATCCCGTTATTTGTAGTGGATTCCCATTTGCTAATGTAGCACACGGGAACAATTCCGCGCTTGCCAGTCTTGTCGGCTTAAAACTTTGTGATTATGTAGTTAGTGAAAGTGGATTCGGCGCAGATTGCGGATTTGCTAAATTAATGGATGTAAAATTACGCCAAACCCCGGGTTTAACAGTAGATTGCGCAGTTATCGTTTCATCTGTCCGCGCTCTTAAACAACATGGCGGTGCTTTCCACATGAGACCGGGAATGTCTTATTCCAAGATTAAAGAATTTGCTGAAAAAGAAAATTTACCCGCTCTTGAAGCAGGTTGTAGATCCAATCTTGCTGCCCATATAAATATAGTTAAATCTTATGGGGTTAATGCTGTAGTGGCTATTAACAAGTTTACTTCAGATACTGATAAAGAAGTTGAATTGATTCGTAAACTTGCCATTGAATTAGGTGCTGACGATGCAGTTCCACATAATGCATGGGGAGAAGGCGGAGAAGGCGCTATTGATTTGGCCAAAGCAGTAATCAAAGCCGCAGATAAACCATCGAAAATCAAATTCCTATACTCGGAAGAAGCTTCTATAAAGGAAAAAATAGAAGCTACTGCGAAAACACTTTACGGCGCTGATGGTGTTGATTATGAACCGGCTGCCGAAACGAAAATTAAATTGTATACTGAACTCGGATACAATAAATTAACTCTTAATATGGCTAAAACACATCTTTCATTAACCCATGATCCATCTATTCTTGGTGCTCCTAAAGGATGGCGTTTAAAAGTGCGCGATATAAAAGCTTGTGTTGGTGCAGGATTTTTATACCCGCTTACGGGAAATTTCCCGACTATGCCAGGTTTATCGTCTGACCCGGCATTCAAAAGAGTCGATGTTGACCTGAAAACAGGAAGAATACAGGGATTATTTTAAAAATAAAGTTGCTCTATACAGTTTAAAAGGGGAAAAGTTTACTTTTCCCCTTTTCTATTATGTGAACTTCTTGGACGATAAAATGAAGGATAAACTCAAATAATCTATTATAGCGGTTTTGTATGAAATATATAATCCTCTAATTCTCTGTCTTTTTCAAAAAAGATTTGAAGCAAAAATTCTATCGTTGCTAAAAAGAGCAATTTAGAAGAATTATCCTGTTTCCCTGCTTTATGTAAATAAAATAAATTTTCAATATATTTCCTATCAAAGAACTCGTTCATCCTTGCTTCTTTATTAAGCACCGTTTTTTCTAAAAAGGAAGAAAAATTTTCGTTGTTTCTTATCCAGTCAGAGAAAAATACATACCCGTGATGGTTTGGCAAAGATATTTTCCCGGAAGATAGGTTACATATAAGATTCTTTGCTCTCTGTTTCCCGACTTGATATGATAAGCCAAGTTTCCATAAATATGTTGGGAAGTAAAGAGGCAACATCGTTTTTTGATATGCTATTTTCGATAAATCCGGAGACAGAACTTCCATAAATTTCCGATAAAGCCTATGGTAAAATCTGGTTTCCGGAGGTACTTTTAATGCGATATCTACAAACGCATTATCCGACGAAGGGCAAGAGAACTCCATCAATCGGCTGTTGGAATAAGTAAATCTTGTTCGGAAAAAATAATTGTCGACAGTATTTGTCAAATCTTTATCATAGGATTTTTCCCATTCTACTTTGTAAGATGAATGCACTGATTCATTAATTTTGTTTTTATAAGTGGAATTAAATAATTTGTTTATTTCGTGCTGATCAAACAAGCGAGACCAATTGAATAACTTATCAAATAATTGCGGATGCGATTCACACCCTTTTAGTGCGCGTCGCGAAAATCTACCACTCAAAAGAATGTCCGTTGCGAAACCACCTATGTAAACATCCGATATCTTTTTTATTCTATCGTATATCGGAAAAAAATAACTTACACCAATATGCTGCCGCCCTTCACTTAAATAAACTATCTTTTCAGAATTATTTATGATGCTTTGGGGGGATACGTTCTCTGTTATAAATTTTAGATTGCACTTGTCTGCTACTTTTCTTGCTATAACCATCTCGTCACATGATTTTTCGCCAAAACAAAGAGCGAAAACTTTTTCCCTGTTTTCTTTGTTTATTGCTCCTACAATGCATCTTGAGTCCAATCCTCCGCTAAGCTCCATACAGTACCTTAGGTTGTCCTCTAATTGCATATTTATGCCTGTGCGGAAAGTTTCTACTAACTCTTCAACATATCTTTTTTCGGAAATGTTGTAATCGCATTGATACTTAAACTCCCAGTATTTTTTTAGGTGAATCTTATTTTTGTCGTAAATAAGTATTGTTCCGGCAGGCAAAAGATGTATCCCTTCAAAAATAGTCTTGTCTCCCAAAAACATTCCAAAAGAAAGATATTCCCCCAACGCTTCCATATTTATCGTTCTATTTAAACCTGCTTGTAAAATTGATTTTGCTTCCGGCGAGAATGCAAATCTCTCTCCTTGTAAACTATAATAATAAGGAAAAAACCCATACCTGTCGTTTGCAAGAATTATTTTTTTACTTTTTAACTCGTAAATTGCGATAAAAAATGTTCCGTTTAAGGATTTTACAAATTCAATACCATTCTTTTCGTACGATGCTAAACAAAACTCGGCATCATTCTCGGTGCCGGGATAAATTTTACCATCCAAAAACAAAACTATATCCCTTTTTTGGTTAAATACGGGTTGAGGGGAGGGATTAAATACTCCGAAATGAATTCTGCTAATATATATATTTCCTTCTTCATATTTGTCTGTTTTATACCAATTCTCATGTTTCAACAAATCTATCATTTTGTTGAAATTTGTTCTTTCATCTTTTTTTGAGAAAATTCCAACAATTCCCGGCATAAGTTTTATCTAAACTATTTATTCATTAAAATAGATTTTTTTGGGCATATTTTCTTATAAACTCAAATTAAGCGTAATACTTACTAATCCTCGGTAATAAACTAGCTTCCTTCAAGTAAAAATAATGGTTTAACTAAGTAAGTCAAGTTTTTTAATTCCGTATATAGTATTTCGTTCTAATGTCCCGATATCTCTATTATTTTAACAAATTTTCTTCCTTCTCTAAAGAAATAAAGAAACCTATTGACTTTTTTATTTTTATAGCTATTCTAAACAGTTATTTTTAGGTTTTATAAATTCTTTTTATGAAAGTTGCCCGTAATACTTTTTTCTTATATATTTCATTTATTTTAAGTGCCGTTCTAGGTTTCTTACAAATCAAAATCTTATCGCTCTATCTTAGTCCCAACGAATTAGGCACGTTTTTTACCCTTAGCGCTTTCGGACAACTTATTTCAGGGATTCTCCTTCTCGGTATTCCTTTTGTCCTCGTCCGGTATTTACCTAAATTCCATGCTATAGAGGATAGGAAAAAACTGTCTTCCCTGTTTATTTCTTTGTCGGGATGTTATCTTTTAATCACTCTTTTGGTATATATAATACTCTTCTTCTTTGGGTATAGATTAGGGCTTTTCATTTACAAGGATGTCACAATAGGAACATATCTCGCTTTTAGTTATATTGCTTTTTCAGTGGTCGCTTATTTTACACTTATTTTTACTGCCTTTAATGGATTACGAAAGATGCACTACTCTACCCTGTTAAATTTGTTTTATCTACTATCGTTAACGTTATTGATATTTTTATTCCGTAATTATTTGTCTTCCCATGTTTTACTTATGATTTATATGTTTGCATCTTCCATTAGTATTGTACTGGGATTGATTTTATTGTTTAATCAAATTAAATGCTTGTCTTTTAATCCTGCATCATCCTTAAAAGAAATACTTCCTTACTGGAAATATGCTATCTTTCTGGGACTTTTGGTTTCTCTCACTTACTTCCTGGATAGATTAATTATAGGGTATTTTCTTGGTATGCAATTTGTTGCTATGTTTGCTATGGCAGATAAAGTGACAAGTTTTGCAAGGCGAATCCTAGATATCCCACTGGAAGCTGCAAGTCCGGAAATTACCTACTACTGGGAACAGGGCGAAAAGAGTGTTCTGGGACAAAAATTAGAATTGCTTATAAAATTACTTTTCGTTATAAGTATAATATTTGTAATCATAATTTTAACGGGAGGAAAACTTATCTTAAGAACCTTATCTACTCAAGCTTATTCAGGCGCTTTTTCTACCGTATGTTTCCTGGGAATCTCTATCCTTCTTTCCGCTGTATATGCTCCAATATCTACGGCTATGAGGGCTACCGGGAAAATTATATTTAACTTGATATCCTCCATTATATGGGTTTTGGTATACATAATATGTGTTACGATTTTAATCCAAAAATTCCAAATCGCAGGCGTGGGTATGGCTTACTTGATAGCTACTTTTGCTACTTTAATATATAATATTGTATGGGTAGCTCAACTCCATACTTCGTTGAAATTTAATCCCCTATTTTTCTATAAAATAATAGGGACTGGCGTTATTATCGGGTTAATAACCTATTTTACTTTCAGAGTGCCTTATTTTAGTGACCATAAAATAGAACTTATTATGCTAAGCGCTTTTGTAACCGTATCCTACGGGTTATTTCTTCTTAATCCCTCACTATTCTCTTCTTTGGAAAAACAACAAATGCGCTCTTTGTTCAAAAGCTTTTTGCCATGAAACTATGTGTTCTTGGAGATGCAAGTTATCCTCACGCCGGGAATTGGGTGAATTATTTTAAGAGTCGTGGGGCAGAAGTTTATCTGATTTCCTTGCAAAAAAGTATCGGGACATCCGGAATAGAGCATACTATCCCATCAAAACAATTACCCGGATTTCTTAAATACCCTTTATCAATTGGTAAAATTGCTTCTCTTATTAAATCTATTAACCCGGATATTATAAATGCTCACTTTGTTCCCAATTATGGTTTCGTATCCGCTATTATTGGATATAGACCCCTTGTTGTTTCCTGCTTTGGCTCGGATGTTCTTGAGCCGCCTCGTAAGGGAATTTTTAGAAAAGCAAGAATAAAATACACACTGAATAAGGCCGACCTTGTTACTACTGATGGGAAAATTCTCAAAGATGCTGTCAATAAATTTGGTATTCCGTATAGCCGCATCTTAAATGTCCCTATTGGTATAGATACGCCTGTTTTTAAGCCACTTAAAAAAACATTGCCTCCTAAAGTCGTATATATGCGAAGGCTTGAATATGTCTGCAACCCAGAACTCTTTGTTAATGCGCTTCCTGCCGTGATCTCTCAGTGCAACGTTAAACCCGTAATGCTTGATATGGGATCCTATCGAGATAAAATATTTTCTCTTGTTAAAAAATTAGGGATTGAATCTAAAATAGAATTTGTGCCCTTTCTTTCAGAACAAAGACTCGCAAAGCTGTTAGGAGAGGCTTCCGTATACGTATCTACTTCTTTTTCGGATTCTACTTCCGTTACTTTATTGGAAGCTATGTCTTGTGGCGCTTTCCCGGTTGTAACGGATATTATAGGTAATAAAGAATGGATTAAAGATGGCGTTAATGGTTACCTGACACCTCTAAATGATCCGATAAAACTCGCAGGCAAGATTATTAAAGCGCTTTCTAATCCCTTGTTAATGGAAAAAGCATCTCTTAAAAATACTGAAATTATAAGAAGATATGGTGATAGATATGAAAATATGGGAATAGTAGAATCAGCATTCCTTGACATAATAAAGAAGTATAAAAATAAATGAAAAAATGGACCATTGCATAAATCTGCTGGTAACCTTGACAGTGATGAAAAACTTCATACTATGACTCAAATAATAAGAAAACTCGTAAAAAATACTGCTTTTAATACTGTCGGATATTTCTGGAGTCTTCTTGTTAGTTTTTTCCTTACGCCGTATATTATTATTAATATTGGAGTAGCAAATTTTGGTATATGGGCAATTATCGGAGCAGTAATATCCTATTTTAGTTTGGCTGATGTTGCCGTTCACCAGCCTCTTATTAAATATATTGCCGAATTTCACGCAAAAAAAGAACATTACGAAATAAATAAAATAATAAATGTTGTTTTTCTTATCTGTTTGCTTTTATCAATACTTATTCTTGTTGTCGGGCTTTTACTTGTAAATCCTATTCTTGGTTTTTTCAAAATTACCCCGGAACTTAAAGCTAATGCCTTTTTCGCGTTTAAATTAGGGCTAATTGCTTTTGGTATAAAAAATTTATTTAGTGTTTTTCATACTTTATTGGTTGGGTTACAAAGATTTGGCATAATTAATAAGATTAATATTTATGTATCGATATTAAATATTGCAGGAACTATACTGTTCCTAGAAAAGGGTTATGGACTCCAAGGAATTATGCTAAACGCTTTAATAATTACCATAATTGACAGTTTGATAGTCTTAATTGTTTCTATAAAAATTTATCCTCCCTTAAAATTGTTTTCCTGCTCTTTAAATAAAGATGTTTTCAAAAAAATATTAAGTTTTGGTATCGTTGTTAGAATAACGGAATTAGCAGGTTTTATAAACGACTCTATTGATAAATTATTGATTGGTCATTTCCTTTCTATAAACATGGTAGGTTTTTTTGAAATTGGACAAAGGGCAGTTAATAAATTCAGAAGCTTGTTATTTTGTCTTATTGCACCAATTATGCCAGCCACTTCGGAAATTTCTACCTCGCATAAAAAAGAAGAATTGGTTAATTTTTACATTAAAGGAACAAGATATTTTAATTTTATAATTTTTCCCTGTATGCTTTTTTTGTTCCTTACCGCAGGAATGTTTATGTTTTTGTGGATGGGATATTCACTTGGACCTAATCACCGTATCCCTATTGGTGTAATGCGTATCCTGATAGCAGGTATGACCGTTAATTTTATTACTGCTATGGGATATAATATTGCTATCGGTGTCGGGAAACCTGATATCCCGTTGAAATCCGGACTTGTTATGTTAACCTTAAATATCGGATTGTCTATCCCCTTGATAATAAAATACGGATTCTGGGGAACAATAGTTGGAGGCGCTATTGCTGTTTTTATCGGCTCTATAGTATTTATTGCCCTTTTTAATAAATGGCTGAACATTAGTAATTTTTTCTTCTTTAAACATACGATAGCAATACCACTAATTGCTACTATAGTTGCGGGATTGGTTACTTATCTTGGTCGTATGGGAACGCTTCTCTTCTATTTGGAATTTTTTTCCCGTTTGAAAGGGTTTGAAATATTTATAGTATCCGGCATTGTTTTTATGGGCGTTTATTTGTATATCGTATTAAGAAGTAATTATTTTAACAAATCAGAAATAACTTTCCTTAAAAATATATGGCTACGAAAGTTTTCATCATAATCTTAAACTGGAACGGGAAGAATGATACTATTGAGTGCTTGAATTCACTCAATTCTACTTTGGCATCATCCCCGGATTACATATCCCGGGGCGAAACGTGGGGCAAAATTCTTGTTGTAGATAATGCCTCTACTGACAATTCATTGCGGCTTATTGTTGAAAAATTCCCTTCCGTACAAATAATTGAGAACAAAACTAATCTTGGATTTGCAGGTGGAATGAATATTGGAATAAAAGAAGCAATTAAAGATAATTCAAAATATGTCCTATTGCTTAACCAGGATATAATAGTAAATAAAAATTTCTTAAATAAACTGGTAGATTTAGCCGAATCAGACTCAAAGATAGGCATTGTCGGCCCTAAAATATATTATTTCAATTCATTAAAGAAAATATGGGCAATAGGAATAAGATTTGTTGCAGGAATAATACGGGAAGCAAAAGTCCCTTATTGCGGTACGGAACTTATAGGATGTAATGAGATGGATAATGAGCAATACGATGATCTAAAAGAAGTAGAAAGTATCCCCGGATGTTGTATGTTAATACGGACGGAAGTAATAAGAAAAATCGGGCTTATGGATGAATCTTTCTTCCTGATACACGAGGATGATGATTATTGCCTAAGCGCAAGAGAAGCAGGCTACAAAGTTTGTGTCTCGCCTGAATCCGTTATCTGGCACAAAATATCAACAAGTTTCCGTTTGCTTACGGAAAAGATAAATGAATATTCCGAGAGTAATACGGATTTAATCTATTACTGGCATAGAAATTGGCTTTGGGTTTTAAGAAAACATTTTGAAAAAAAAGTTTTCTTTAAGGTTTTTGGTACATATATTTTCAGGTTATTTCCAATTAGGGTTTACGAGCTTCTACGGGATAGGAAATTAAAATCTAATATAATATACGCTTATATGCGGGCATTTAGAGACGGACTCCTATCATGAAAATTCTCTCCTGTTTTTTCTTTGACATTTAATGCTAGTTAATTAGTATAATAAATATGGATAAACAAACAACTATCACCGCCGGGGTGGGATGTTCCATGCGTGTAGCAATGTATTATAACAATAACGATGTTCGAATAGAAAAACTACCTATCCCAAAAATAACCGAAAATGAGCTTCTCGTAAAGATAATCGCTAGTGGCATCTGTGGAAGCGATGTTATGGAATGGTATAGAATCAAAAAAGCCCCGAGAGTATTAGGACACGAAATATCAGGAATCGTAACTGAGGTGGGGAAGAGGGTTCAAAAATTCAAAAAGGGGGATAGAGTTTTTGTATCCCATCATATTCCCTGTTATAAATGCAAATATTGTCTCAGCGGACATCATACGCTGTGTGAAACTCTCAGAACTACAAATTTTGATCCGGGTGGGTTTTCCGAATACATACGAGTTCCGCAGATAAATATCAAATGCAAAGGAGTATATGTTATACCCGATAAAATGACCTTTGAAGATGCAACTTTTATCGAGCCGTTAGCCTGTGTTATGCGAGGCCAGCGTATGGCAAATGTTCAAAAAGGAAATACCGTTATTGTCATAGGTAGCGGAATCTCAGGGTTGCTCCATATTCAACTGGCAAAACTAAAAGGCGCTAAAAGAATTATCGCAACGGATGTAGACGAATACAGGTTGAAAATGGCAAAAAAATTTGGTGCAGACGTAGTAATAAATGCGAAGAAAAATGTTCCTCAGATATTACTTAAAGAAAATAATAATAACTTTGCCGACAGGGTTATTATTTGCGCAGGAAGTGTTTCCGCTTTTGTTCAGGGACTTCAATGTGTTGAAAAACAGGGATGGATTCTATTCTTTGCGCCTCCCGAGCCCGGTGTACAAATCCCATTTCCGCTTTTTGATTTATGGAATAAAGATGTAACTATGGTTAGCACTTATGCCGCAGTAGAACAGGATTTTAAAGAATCAATAGAAATCATTAAAAATAATAAAATTAATGTTAAAGATATGATAACTCACATATTACCATTAGAGCAAACGCTAAAAGGATTTCAGTTGGTAAATAATGCAAGAAAATCAATAAAAGTAATTATCAAACCGTAAGTTTGCTGTATAAGAAAATTGATAAGGAGGAGCAGTGAATAAAATGACGATTTTCATCATAGTATTATTGATAAATGTGTCTTCGGCATTCGGAATATATGTTCCAGTAGAGGAATCTACCGTAGAGACCGTTGAAGAATTGAAACTCAGGGGGTTTAATTTAATCTCTTCATCGGATATAAAAAATTACTTCATACAAAAATCCGCAATGGATAAAGCTCCCGATTGGCTGAAATCAAGAATAACTCAGCCTCTGTTTACGATTAAATCTACTAAAGATAGTATAAACTATACAAAGATAAGGTTATTCATCCCCTATGAGAAACCACCCTTCAGTATGATTGTCCAGCCTATCATAAAACTTGGGAATGAAAATATCTGGCCTACGGCAAAATTCAAAGATAAATTTGCGGCAGATTATGAAAGGGCTTTTATAAAATTTGATAACTCTGTTTTTGAAGCTACATTCGGCAGGGAAAGATTTGCGATGGGACCATCTACAAGATATAATTTGTTGTTATCAGGAAATGCACCTTCTTTAGATGCTTTTTTTATGGCTTATAACGGCGGCAGATTTAAACTCTCCTTTCTGTTTTCAAGACTTGATAATATTATTGATGAAAATTTGAGTTTTATGGGGGATACCATTCACAGTGATACTTTGAATGCAAGACGCTTTATGTCAATGCGAAGGTTGGAATACGCTCCGTTTAGAAGAGTGCAAATTGGGTTTACGGAAGCAGTTATATATGGTGGTGAAAATGCAATCCCTGACTTATATTACCTTAATCCGGTGGCTTTAAGCTATCCTTACGAATTTATTCACACGGAAATGGACCACAATATATTATGGGATATAGATATGAAGATAAATCTCAACTCTTTTGCCGTATACGGTGAATTTCTAATGGATGATTTTCAGTATGGGAAAGATGAACAGGGCGAACCAAATCATATCGGTGGACTTGTTGGAGTCAGGGGAGTCGACCCTCTGAAAATGAAGAAAACATTTTTCCAGTTAGAATACGTAAAGATAAGTAGATGGGCATATAATCACTTTCACCCCTGGCAAAGATATGAATACCGGGGCTACCCGTTAGGCTATCCCTCGGGCCCGGACATTGAAGAACTGTTTGCGAAATTCACATTCCATGCAAAACCATCCCTTGACTTATATACAAGCGTAACGTATACGACAAAAGGAGCCGCTTCAATAAACGATACTTGGCCTATTACTGAAGCTCCAAGAGTAGAAAATGAAAAATTCCCGAGTAATAACTTTATGCTAAGTCCCATAAGTAAATGCTTAAATATAAAAACGGGAACAACCGTTATAAGAAACATTCACAAATGGCAGTTGAAAGTAGATACGGAAATTTGCGAGCTTAGAACTAACAAAGAAACAATCTTTGGCGGAAACATTAATGCATCATTTAATAAACGGTAGTATCTAATTCAAAAGGCTTGTCTAAATTTGGAGTATTATTTGAAGAAGAACAAAGGATAAGCTTGTTTATCTGTAGAACTTATGAACTGCTTTTTGAGAAACATCTTCAAAGGCTTCTTTTAAACATTCCGACAAAGTAGGATGCGGATATATTAGTTCTCCCAATTCAGCTGCTTTTAATTGTTTTTGCACTGCTATTACTCCAAGCATAATGAGGTCCGATGCATGCGGCCCGATGACCTGCATTCCTTTTACTATCCCGTCTTTATCAGATACTATTTTGGTGAAACCTTCAGTATCATCACTGCATAATGCTTTTCCTACTCCCTGGAAATTGTATTTACCCGTTTTTCCGCCTTCTACTTCAGCTTCAAATTTCCCTACGCATGCTATTTCAGGACTGCAAAATATGCAATTGGGAACTGCGCTGTAATCCATCTTTTTGTTTTCTCCGCATATGTTTTCTACCGCAATGACGGCTTCCTGCGATGCTTTGTGCGCAAGTAAAGGCTGTCCTGCAACGTCTCCCGCTGCATAAATTCCGGGAATATTTGTTCTCATATACTCGTCAACACTTACACTCTTTCTGTTAAATGTTAGTCCTATGTTTTGTAATTGTTCCGTATTTGGGGTTCTTCCGCAAACTACAAATACCTTTTCTGCATTTACCTTTTCTCCGTTCGAAAGAATGCAAACCTGTTCTTTATCGTTTTGAGAAATGCTTTCTACTTTCGTGGCTTCAAATATTTTTACTCCCTGGGATTCTAATTTTTTCTTTACTAACATAGTTATATCATTGTCCTTTACTTCAGGTAGTATTTTAGGCAGCATTTCTATTATCGTGACTTTTGTTCCAAGCCCGCAAAAAATGTTTGCCAATTCTATTCCTATTACACCGCCCCCTATAATCGCTATACTTTGCGGCAAGGCTTGTAAATTTAATGTGTCTTCGGAGTCCAGTGTGTTTATGTGGTCTATACTAAATGGAAGAAAAGGGTTTGACCCTGTGCAGATTATTGTAGATTTTGCTTTAAGTTCGTTGTCTCCAATCGTAATACATCCCGGCTCTTTTATTATTCCGGTCCCCTGTATGACTTCTACTTTATATTGCTTCAGTAAAAAATTGACTCCGGAAACCAATTTTTTTACAACTCCTGCTTTCCGTTGTATTATTTTAAGAAAGTCGAAATTTCCCGTTCCGGATTCTATGCCAAATCTTTGAGCATTTTTTACCGTTCGTAATGCATCTACGGAAGCGATAATTGCTTTAGTTGGGATACATCCCTGATTAAGGCAAACCCCACCAATGTCTTTTTTTTCTATAAGACAGACTGTTTTACCAAGTCGAGCGCCTTTAAGTGCGGCGACATAACCTGCGGGACCACTACCCAATATAGCAATATCAAACTCTTGCATAAAATTGATGTTTTTGTCCCGACTATATCGGGGTTATTATGTAAAACTAAAGCCTGTTAATCTTTTTAGAAGGTATTTAATCTTCTATTATGATAGCTTGTGTCGGGCATGAATCAGCGGCTTCTTTGCAGTTGGTTTCGTTACAAGCTTCCAAATTGATTACGTGTGCTTTTTCATCTTCCTGTATCTGGAAAACGTCCGGACATAAAGACTCACATACTCCACATCCTGTACAGGTTTCCTTATCTATTCCTATACGCATCTTTCCTCCCTATTTTTCTAAACTTAATTGCATTTAGTTAGCATTAAGAATTATAAGTGTCAAGTTTTATTTATATACCATCTTTCTTATTTTTTTAACACAGGTGGCTTTACCAAAAAAGTTAACATTGCGATTACCAGACATAGAACTCCTACGACAACAAATATTAACGAGTAATTATTGTTTGTTGACTGCAAAACTTTTGGTGCAAAAAGATTGCTAAGCAATCCGCCGAAACCATAAGCAGTGAATACAAAGCCATAATTTACTCCCGAATTTTTTGTCCCATAATAGTCGGCAGTAATTGCAGGGAAAATAGCTAAGTACCCGCCAAAACATAAACCAACCAATGAAATACCAATCCAGAAGTAAGCAGGAAATACGGGAATGATATTTAATAAAAGTATTGTTATCCCGCAAATAATGAATATTAAAAACAAAGCCTTAATTCTTCCGATAGAATCAGATATTTTTCCCCAGAATATTCTACCGACGGCATTAAATATTCCAAGTACCATTACTCCAACCGTAGCAAGGCTTACCGAAAGTTTTCCTATATCCTGGCCAATCGGTGAAGCTTGTCCTATAATCATAAGTCCTGCTGCGCAACCTATGAAATACATTATCCAGATAAGATAAAATTCTTTTGTTTTTAACATTTCCTGGAAAGAAAAATCGTGCTTTGTTACACCGGTTTTTGCAGATGGTTTGAACCCTTCCGGAAGCCAACCAACAGGAGGATTCTTTAAGAATTGAGCCCCGATAATAACAATTATAAGAAAAATTATGCCGAGTGTAATAAATGTAAAGCCGACTCCTTGAGATGCAATAAGAGACTTTGCGATAGGCGCAAAAACAAGAGATGCTGCGCCAAAACCAAATACCGATATCCCGGTAATTAAACCTCGCATATCGGGAAACCATTTTACACCGGTAGCTATTGGGCACCCATAAGCAAGACCTACACCAATACCGCCAATTACTCCATAAGAAATGGCAATGCCAACGATGGTTTTGGATAAACCTGCTAAAATAAGACCAATACCTAATAAAATACCTCCCGTCGTAGCAACGACTTTCGGTCCTTTTTTATCCTGCCACCTTCCCCCGACGATTGTAGAAAGGGCAAAAAATACAAGTACTAATGCAAATGGTAAACTTGCCTGTGTTAAAGAAAAATTAAAAGGTTCCGCCTGTAACGGTTTGCGGAATACACTCCACGTGTATATTGCTCCAAGGCACATTTGAATTAAAATTCCACCTACAACTACCGACCAGCGATTCGTTTTTTTATCGCTATTCATCTTTCTCCTCCCTTGCTAAATTTTGTACCGACAAAAACTTTAAAATAATTATCCTGAAATTATACTTTAAATGTTATCTGTCAAGGAATAATTCCAACGAAGTTAACTAAATAAATCGGTAACAACTTCGTATTAACTATTCTATTGGAGGTTCGGTACGAAACAAACAAATTTAGCAAAATTCATTGACAATTAAGGTATAAGATTTTATACAAAGATGTAATAACGATTCAAAACCTATATTTGTTTAGGAGGGATATATGTTAAATTTATTAATATTTTCAATTGTACTTAGATTGTCTCCGCAGCTTGAAGCCAAACTTGATTCGTCGGGTTTTGTTATAGTGCCCAGCAGTGAAAGAAATATTTACGATATTTATGAACATTGTAAAAAAGCTAATCAGCCTGTTGTTGTTACTACTGACATTATATTCCATACTACACATTTAGCTTACGATTACTCTTTAAGAACAGCAGAAATAACATCTTTGCTCCCTAAACTCGATACTCTTACCCTTGGAATGTTAAATGCCAATCTCAATCAACTAAAACAGGCAAAAAACGAGATAATGAAATCGGCTCTCAGCGATAATGTAGCATTCTTTGGAGTAGCGGCAAAATTGTTGGAATTAGAAATACCCGATAATATTCCGGATGAAGTAAAAGAAAAAATAAATAGCGAATTAAAATTAATCAAAGAACACAGGGGTATAAGGGAATCTCCCATTTTCGGATACAAAGAAGACTATACTCAATATGTTCCACGGGGCCATTATACAAGAAATTATAAATTTGAAAACTATTTCAAAACAATGATGTGGTACGGTAGAATCGGATTCTATCTGAAACCGCATCCCTCTATGTATCCTGATGATATGCTTATAGACCCGGTAAAAGAAGGCATTAAGCTTACAAGAAGTGCTATCCTTATAACAAAAACAATTAAAGCATCAAGCAACCTGACGAGATTATGGAAAGAAATTTATAAACCTACCATATCCTTTGTTGGGAAAGCAGATGACCTTACCATTGAAGATTATTCTAAACTCATAAAAGATGTTAATATCCCGCAAGATAAATCCATACTCCTATTTATAGCAAAAGCAAACAAACTTGCTTCTCCTAAAATTGTCTCGATTGTAACGGAGAGTGACGATTCTCTGGAGTTGAAAAACTTCAGGTTAATGGGACAAAGATTTATTTTTGATACGTATGCATTCCAGAATCTTGTCTATCCTAAAGTATGCAAATATCTTCCAAATAAACAAAAAAAGGCAACGGATACGATTCTTCCTTTTACTGCCGAAAAAACACCTGTCGGAATAACGAGATGTTTCCCGAGAGGGCTTGATTTAATGTCTGTATTTGGTAGCAAAACTGCAGCAAGCATAATTTACAATAGTGGTGATGCAAACTATGAAAATTATAAAGAACAATCCGTAAAGATGAAGAATTACTTTGATTATCTTTCCGTGCCGGAATGGAAATCAAACCTGTATTCCCAATGGTTATACTCTATCAGGTTGCTTTTAAATGATAAACACTCTAATTGTCCGTCATTTATGCTTTCTAATGAATGGGAATTAAAAGAACTCAATTCTGTTCTCGGCAGTTGGGCGGAACTTAAACATGATGCAATACTTTATGCAAAAGAAAGTTATACTTTGATGACTACCTCAATGCCAAGGACTCCTGAATTTACTAAAGGCTGGGTTGAACCTTATCCCGAAGTTTATAAAGAACTTTCGGATATGATAACCAAACTTTCAACTATAACGGATTATCCGACGAAAATAAAAAATAAACTAACCAATTACGCCGATATATTAACACAATTATCCGAAATTTCAGAAAAAGAATTGACCGGAAAACCATTAACGAAAAAAGAGTCTGACCTTATATGGAATATTGGAAGTACGCTCAAAGGCATGACGATATTTCCCGATGAAATTATGAAACAAATTACTTCCGGAACAGATGATGAAATGGCTATAATTGCGGATGTGCATACTGACCCGAACTCGAGACAGGTTCTCGAGGAAGCAGTCGGGTATGCAAATACCATTTATGTTAGATTACCTGCTTCGGCTCCGGATAAAGCAGATGAATCCACGCTTATGGGTGGAGTGTTCTCTTATTATGAATTTAAAGCTCCTATGGATGGCCGTTATACGGATGAAAAATGGCAGCAGGAATTGAAAAGCAGACAGGTTCCATTACAAGATTGGTTCTCTCCGCTAATAAGAGAATATTAAATTAATATAATCTGTCCGAAAAAGCAGAAATTTATATTTCTTGACGCTTTAGTATTAAGTATGTAAGTTAAACTTTATATGCATCGCGTAATCCTTAATCTGGGACCTATTTCAATAACTTCCTGGGGACTTTCACTTGCCCTTGCTTTTTTTATAGGTATCTGGCTTGTAGATAAAAGGGCACAGAAATACAATATCTCCCGTCCTGTAATTGCAGACCTTTGTTTCCTGATAATAATTGCCAGTGTTGTCGGGGCAAGGGGCGCATATATAATCGAAAATTTCAAATACTATGCCAAAGATCCTATAGAAATATTCAAAATATGGGAAGGTGGAATGATTCTTTACGGCGGTGTTTTAGTTGCCATTCTGTGCGGGGTTATTTTCCTTAAACGCAAGCACGTAAACGTTTTAAATATAATGGATATATTCGCCCCGATAGTCGCTATGGGAATTGGAATCGGCAGGTTAGGTTGTTTCTTTAACGGCTGTTGTTTCGGTAGACCTACAAACCTGCCATGGGGAGTCGTTTTCCCTTCGGATTCGCCGGCCGGTTGCGCATTCGAATCAGGGACACACATTCATCCGGCTCAAATATACGAAAGCTTAATCGGGTTTTGTATCTTTGGGTTCCTTTTATTACTTGAAAAAATAGTTCCCTCAATAACAAAGAAAAGCAAAGGATATCTATTCTGGATATTATTGATTTTATATTCTATCTGGAGATTTTTCATAGATTATATAAGATATTATGAATCGAATGCGTATGTATTTGCCGGATTTACTCACGGACAAGTTGTGTCTATAGGTATGTTTTTGGTAAGCATTATAATTATTATATTAGTCAGCAGTAAAAAAACTAGTACTCGTTAACTTTTACTGCAGACCTGCCTGCCGGCAGGTAAGATTTTTAAAATCTTGATAATCTGCGAAGATCTGCGTCCTAAAAAAGATTTTTTCTTATAAAATGAAAAAAGTTGCCTGTCTTATGAGTGGTGGAGTGGATTCATCCGTAGCCTGCGCAATACTGAAAGAACAGGGATTTGATGTAATCGGATTTACATTAAAACTTTGGAATGATGGTTCAAAATGCTGCGATACAAAAGATATTTATGATGCAAGAAGAATCGCAGACCGTTTGAATATTCCTCACTATCTTATAAATATGGAAAAAGAATTCAAAGAAAACGTAATAGATTATTTTGTTTCGGAATACACAAAAGGCAGAACTCCCAATCCTTGTGTAATTTGCAATCAAAAAATCAAGCTTGGGAAATTTATGGAAAGAATATGCAATTCGGCCCTTCCTGACGGACAGTCAGGTATAGACTTTATCGCTACCGGACACTATGCGCAGGTTTGCCATACAAATAATAGATATATCCTTAAAAAAAGCAAAGCTCTATTGAAAGACCAGTCGTATTTCCTTGCACAATTGTCACAGGATTCGTTGGCTAAAGTAATTTTTCCGCTCGCCGGGTTAAAAAAAATGGAAGTAAAACAAAAAGCAATTGAACTCAACTTAAATCTGGAGAACAAAAAAGAATCACAGGAAATATGTTTTATCCCCGACAATGACCATATAAGCTTTATTGGTAAATATAAACAAATTATCCCCGGCGAAATAACTGATAAAACAGGAAAAGTTCTTGGACTCCATCCCGGCATTTCTAAATACACTATAGGTCAACGAAAAGGGATAAAACTGTCGGCGAAAAACCCATTATATGTTATAGAAATCAATGCAGATAAAAATAGAATTATTGTCGGCGAAAATGACGATTTATACATAAAAGATATGCTTATAGATAACTTAAATTGGATAAGCGTTGAAAATCCGGTTTTACCGATGTCCGTGAGCGTTAAAATAAGATACAATCAAATACCCGTAGAGGCAGAATTATTAGCGTCAGAAAAAGAAACGGATGTTATTGTAAAATTTGATTCTCCTCAACGAGCAGTTACTCCCGGACAACTCGCAGTGTTTTATAAAGAAGATACCGTCATAGGAAGCGGATGGATAAAGAAAACCAAAAGAATCTAAGCTTTTGCTATTACTACGGCATATACATCTTCTGCGCCTGCTTTATATAACTCGCGAGAACATTCATCCAGAGTCGCTCCCGTTGTACACACATCATCAACAATTAATATTCTTTTATTTTTTACCGTATCCGAATTTATTACTTTAAAAGCTCCTTTAACATTTAATATTCTTTTTTCTTCTCTTGCCTCTTTATCCATATCTTTAATGGAGTAATATTTTTGCGGTTGGGTTCGTTTCACCTGAATCAAAACATCACTTATCATTGGAATATCCGTTATTTTTGAGATTTCGGTTGCCAAAATTTCACTTTGATTGAATCCCCTGTGTCGTCTTACTACCATATGTATAGGAACGGGGATAATAACATCCGCAGAAAAAATAAACTCATCCTGTTTGATAAGAACTGCCATAAGAGATGCAAGTCTTTTCCCGAGAGAAAATTTTTGCCTGTTTTTGAATAACAATACGAAATCTCTTGTAATATCGCTGTATTCACTCAATGCGATTAATCTTGTGAACTGGTGCGGATTTTTTATACAGTCATTACATACGTTCTCGCTCTTTGTCGGTTTTCCACACCTCGCGCAAAAAGGAGGGACAATAACGGGAATACCATTAAAACATTCGTTGCATACTACTTTCTCATCCGGTTCAAGATACTTTTTACATATACTGCAATGAGGAGGAAAAATGAAATTCAGTAAATTGTGTAAAAAACCCATACGTTTCGAAAAAAATTAATACTAAGATTGTTTAACTTTATTATTTATTAGTTAGAGTTCGTGATTCGTGGAGTCTCTAACTTACTTAACTTTTTGGTAACGATGCTAGTATAAAAAGATAAGGGAGGACTCTTTTTAAAGAACCCTCCCTTAGATTTTCAAGTTTATTTTACTCTGCTTCTTAATTTTGTACCGGGTTGGAATCTTGGAACTTTTTTTGCAGGGACACTAATTGTAGCGCCTGTTCTTGGATTTCTGGCTTTTCTGGCGGCTCTCTTTTTAATTGAGAATGTTCCGAATCCTACGAGTGTAACTTTTTCTCCCCTTATGAGTGCATTAACGATTTCATTTGTAAAGGTAGTAACTGCCATTTCCGCCTTTCTTTTTGTGATTTCGCACCCACCGGCGATTTTTTCCACAAGGTCTGCCTTTTTCATTTTCCCCCCCCTCTTACTTACGTTTGTTTTCGGACAATGTTTCCCGAAAACATAGTTTTAATAGGCCTTTTCGCTTCAAGCGAAATAATTATTATGTCACACTCTTATAACTTAGTATTTATTTGTCAAGTATTTTCTTGTCTCGTTATTCTTGCGGGAATGTTGCTTTGGTTGTGCTAAATCAGTCGAATTTGGGAGTAGTATTGGGGCTATTGATCTTTTTGTCATAAAATAAAATACCCCTTGACAAAAAAGCAATAAAATATCATATATATAATATAAAAAGTAAAGGATATGTGGATTTGTGTTGTAAAATATAGGTTTATCATCTGAAGGAGGGTGATTGAATATGAAAAAGTTCTTGTATATATTATTGTTGTGTTTAGTGCCGATGGGGTCTATTTTAAATGCTAAAAGTGTTACTTTATCGGAAGTGCAGCAGGCGATTAAGGCTAAAGGTGCAAAATGGACTGCCGGGCATACTTCTGTGTCTGACTTTACGGATGAAGAAAAAGCAAAACTATGTAGTAATATTCCGGTTATTCGTTCTGAGGTTCCCACGGAACATATATATAAAGGGGTTGTAAAGGGGAATCTAAAAGCCTCTATAGACTGGCGTAGTTATAACGGGAAGAACTGGATGACTCCCGTAAAAAACCAGGGGAATTGTGGTTCTTGCTGGGCTTTTTGCACTGTTGCGGGTTGTGAAGCACGCTGGAAAATCTCTTATAATAAACCTGATACTACCATAGATTTATCCGAACAAACGCTGGTTTCTTGCGACAACAATAATAACGGATGCAGCGGCGGCAGAACGGATTATGCTGCGAATTTTGTAAGAGTAACCGGGCTTCCGGATGAAGCTTGTTTCACGTACCAGCAATCCAGCAGTTCGACTGAAGCTCCATGCAGCCAGAGGTGTTCAAATTGGACGTCACGAGTAGTTAAAGCTTATGATTGGGATTTGATAGATATGACGGGAAATTATACTTCCGTATACAAACAGAAATTAGCAGAAGGTCCTATGGCTTGCGCGGTAACTGCAAGTAAAGACTTCTTCTATTATCTGGGTGGAGTTTACAGCCCTGTCCTTACGGATAGTGGAGAAAAAACGACGCTTTATAATCACGGGGTAACGTTGTGTGGATACGATGATTCTCAAGGCGCATGGCTTATAAAAAATTCTTGGGGAACAGGTTGGGGAAGTGCCGGATATGGTTGGATTTCTTATGGCTCGGAAGAAAGCGTGGGACCAGGATATCCTACCTATCTTATTATGGCAAACAATACTGCTCCTAATGTATACTTAAGCAATAAAACGGCAACGGAGGCTACTGATAATATATGGGACCCGGGAGAACAGGTTAGCGTAGTTTTAAATCTTGGAAATTTAGGCGTTAGCGCTACGGGTGTTGTGGCGACTATAGCTACTGCAAATGGTAACATCTCTATAAATACGAATTCTGCAAGTTTTGGTTCAATAGCTAATGGTGGGTCTGCGAGTAATACATCTTCTCCTTACAGAGCAACGGCAAGCGCCGGGGCTTCAACTCCGCAGGATATATCTTTTAGTTTGCATATTACTGCAAGTGGCGGGTACGTTAAAGATACTTCTTTTGTAGTGCCGTTGGGTTGTAAAACCGGGACTCAGGTAACATCATTTTCTCCGCCATCGGGAACCGTTTACGGGCTTGCATTTGATGGGACCAATTTATGGGCATCCCTTGTATATACAAATCGTATAGCCAAACTTAATCCTACGACCGGCGCGCAGATTAGTTATATAAACACGCCGAACGGTGATACCTGTACGGATATATGTTGGTCCAAAACGGATAACACTTTATGGGTTCACAGTAAGAGCGGCAAAAAGATTTACAAAGTGAATCCTTCAAACGGAGCAATTATTACTTCTTTTGCTTCTCCCGCAACATATCCTACGGGTTTAGCTTTTGACGGCACCTATTTATGGGCAGTCGATATGTCGGGATATAGGATATATAAGGTAAGCACAACCGGGACGGTGTTGTCTAATTTTGCCATTCCTTTAACCCCACCGACTTTGAACCAATATGCGGCTCGTTGTCTGGCTTACGAGCCTCGCGCTGCCGGCGGTGGGAACTTGCTTTTGCTTATGACTTACTTTGCGCAGACGGGAGTTGCGCCTGACTCAGTCGTGGTATGGGAATTGACAAAAACAGGCGGGATAGTTATGAATCATCGGATTACCGTTCCCCCACAAAACGGCAGGGCAATAGAACTTAATCCTTATACCGATGAATACTTTGTAAATAGTGAAACTCCTACGACCGTCTACAAAGTAAAGGGATGTTTTTATGGGCCTATGGTAGGAGCGGAAGAAGGCAATATGTCAAAGGACATACAAACTCTTGTCATTGCGCCTAACCCATCTCAATCTAGGGTATCCGTTAGTTTTAGTTTGCCAAAGACTGCAAAAATAACAATAAACATCTACGATAAATCCGGCGGGTTTGTTTACACTCTTGCAGATAAAGAACTTAAAGCGGGCAAACATAATATTAAGTGGGATGGCAGGGATATTAACGGTAAACAGGTTTCCGCGGGAACTTATTTCTATAGGATGAACTTTGAAGGGTGCTCATCCTGCACGAACACTAAGAAAGCCATTATAATAGAATAATATAAAATATTAAAAAAAGGGCGGGTTTTACCCGCCCTTTTTTTATTCTTCAGTGCAATTTCTTATCCGTGCAAATCCCTGCCTACCGGCAGGCAGGCGTGGCTATACTTTTGTTTTCTTTTCTCTGTGCACTCTATTCTTTTTCTCTGGGACCTTAATTTGTTTTTCTGTTATCTTGTTAATCCTGTCTAATTTCTATTCTCTGTTTGTAATTTTTTAACACTAAGACCTCTCTGCGTTCGGAGTTTACCCCGCTTGGGCGGGGCGACTTTTTGTTCTGTGAAACTCTTCTTCTTTTGTGTTTTCGTAACCGACTTAGTATATCTATTTATATTTATTCCAAAAAAGTATTTTCTCTAACGGGATTTTTTCTACTTGGTTTACAGCGAGAGGCTCTTCGGGATATCCCAATGTTATTAACGCGACCGTTTGTATATGGTGTGGTATGTTTAGTATTTTGTGCAGCGTTTTTCCGTTAAACCAACCTATTATACATGTTCCTAAACCGAGTTCCGTTGCTTTCAAAACCAGTTGTTCGATGGCAATGCCCATATCCAAAAGGTGTAATTTTGTTCGTTTTAGTGTGGAAGCTGCGGTATGCGGAACGAAGCTCAATTCTGCGCAAACTGCAATTATTACGGGAGCAGTTTTTGCCCAGCTATTCGGGAGAAAGACACCGTTAAGCACTTTGCTTGTAATTTGGTCTTTTATGTTTTTATCCGTAACTACGATAAACCGCCAGGGTTGTGAATTGCAGGCAGAAGGACAGAGTCTTGCCGCTTCGATTATCTCTTCAATAAGGTTATCTTTTATGGGTTTATCAAGATAAGCCCGAACGCTTTGCCTTATTTTAATTATGTCCGATAATGAAATACTCATAAGTTTATTTCTACCAGAGTATTTGGTTTTGTCAATATCAACCGGAAAGTTTCTTCGTTTCACGAATAACTAATATTTGTTTTCCTTTATCTATCGTAGGGGCGAACGGCGCGTTATCATTTGTAGGGGTAGACCTATGTGTCTACCCGAGTTTCTTCGTAGGGGCGAACGTCGATGATCCTGCTTAGGCGGGGGCAGTTTGCCCGTTTTCTTGGAGTGGTTACAAAAAAACATTGACTTAAAATTTTTTAAAACTATGTTTGGTTGATTGTTCAGGTAATATATTTTTGTAAAAGGAGCTTATGGAAAACAAAACTTTTGCTACTGCGATTAACTGTATGGACGGGAGAATGCAGGTTCCCGTGGTCAAGTGGATAAAGAGCGAGTTCCCGATAGATTTTGTGGATATGATAACGGAGCCGGGCCCCAACAAGATATTGGCTGAAAACACAGACACCCATATGATTGAGTCCATAAAAAAGAGAGTTGGAATCTCGGTCCACAAACATCATTCCAAACTTATTGTTATAACGGGACATTATGATTGCGCGGGGAATCCCGTGGAAGAAGAAATTCAAAAAGCCCAGATACTTGAGGCGATAAAAGTGATGAAATTATGGGGGTTTGAAGTTGAAATCATAGGGTTATGGGTTGATAAAAACTGGGAAGCGCATAAGATTAATTAAATAAATGAAAAACTCCGACAAAGCGGTTTTATCTTTTCAAAAAGGATTCAACTGTGCGCAGTCCGTATTATTGGCATTCAGCGATGAGTTCGGGCTGGATAAAAAAACGTCTTTAAAAATTTCCTGCGCATTTGGCGGGGGGATGGGAAGAATGCAGAAAACCTGTGGCGCGGTTACTGCCGCTTTTATGGTTATAGGTTTGAAATACGGAAGATATACGCTTGAAGATAAAGACGCAAAAGAATTAACTTATAAACTTGCAAGAAATTTCGCAAAAGAATTCAAAAAGCTTCATAAATCAATCAGTTGCAGGAAACTACTTGGATATGATGTTACTACGAAAAGGGGTTTGGAAGAGGCAAACGAAAAGAACGCATTTTCAAATTGTGATAAGTTTATTAAAGATGCGAGTGAAATTTTGGAAAAGATGTTAAAGAAAAAAGGAGAACTATGAACTGGATAAAAAGGGTTCTACAACAGGATGCGGAGCCCGAGAACTCCAAACAAATAATCAGGTGGTGGGAAACGAAAAGATGGCATTACAACTTGATTATGTTTGTTACGGGGATGTTGTGCGTTATAATTCTTCTTCTTGCAACTAAGACGGATTTAAGTCATAAAAATATGTATTCCGCGATGATGTTTATAATTTTCTATGGTGTTTCCGCGAATGTTCTTTATTCGGGGGGATGGGTAATAGAGATATTAGTGAGGAAAAATCTTAAAGATACGGGAATCAAGAAAATCGGGCCGTTGTTTTTCATCACGGGGACAACGATTTCCGTTCTGCTTACTCTGGCATTTTTAATTCTTGCCATTGTTCCGCTCTGGATAAAGTTCTAGAAAGCCCAGCTTAGCATGGTAATCTGAAGTTGAGTTAGGTGAGTGGTTAAGTAAGGTAAGTAGGTTTAGTGGTTTAGAATTTTTGGACGCACCTGCCTGCCGGCAGGCAGGGATAAACACAGATAAAGAAGATTCAGCTTAGTAGAGCTCGGTAATCCGAGGTTAAACTCTTCCCATTTTTTTCTTCTCTGCGAACTTTGCGTCTCTGCGGTGAAAAATTCTTTGGTACATTTAACTAATTTTCCACTTGACTTCCACGAAAATATAGTATATTGCTAACATACTTATTATGAAGAAGATAATTATCGGGCTTGATGCGATGGGCGGGGATAATGCTCCGCAGATGGTCATAGAAGCCGCAAAAAGCTTGCTCCTTGAAAAAGATATTGATATCCTTTTCATAGGGGACAGGGAGAAACTTGCCGGTTATTTACCCGAAGACAAGATTGTCCATGCGCCATCCGTAATAAGTTGCAGTGAACTTCCTGAAGAGGCTTTCAGAAAGAAAAAAGATTCGTCCATCGCCATAGGGACGATGCTTCAAAAAGAGGGCAAGATAGACGCATTCGTAAGCGCCGGTAGCACAGGCGCGTGTGTGATGTTCAGTCTTTTGACTCTTGGCAGGTTGAAAGGCGTTCGCAGACCTGCGCTTGGTATATTTTTCCCGACGAAATCGGGAAATTTTACTTTTATCCTTGATGTCGGCGCGGTGACTTTTGTTAAACCTTATGACCTTTATCAATTTGGAATTATGGGAGCAAAATGCATAGAAAAACTTACCGGCAATAACAACCCGAAAGTAGCTATACTGTCAGTAGGGGAGGAGTCAGTTAAGGGAAGTCCTCTCACGAAAGAAGCTTTTGACATTCTGAAAAAATCGAAATTGAATTTTATCGGCAACATAGAGGGACATCAGATTATTGAAGGAATAAGCGACGTCGTCGTATGTGACGGGATGGTAGGAAACATATTATTGAAGTTGGCGGAAAGTGTTCTCTCTACTTTTAAGGATGTAATAAAGAAAACAATAGACAGTTCAGTCTGGGCAAAAATGGGCGGAGCTTTGATTGCAGGCGCCTTGCGAAGAGAATTCGGAAAATTCAATTACGAACAATATGGCGGGGCATTTTTACTTGGAGTAAAAGGCGTGACTATAATTTCTCACGGCAGGTCAAGCGCAGAAGCAATAAAAAGCGCGGTTCATACTGCGGCGAGTTATGTAAAGTCCGGCGTAAACGAATACATAGAAGAGACTATTATTAAAGACGAAAACGTAGACCAGTCGCCTGATTCCTTGTCGAATTGAAGTAATGAATACATCCCAACAACTTGAGTTCATCAAAAGAAATACCGTAGAAATCATACCTGAGAACGAACTTTTAGACAAACTGAACTTCAGCGAAAAATTCCAAAAACCGTTACGTGTAAAGTTGGGAATAGACCCGACAGCTCCCGATATGCATCTCGGGAATGCAGTAGTGTTGCGGAAGTTACGTGAATTCCAGGAACTCGGGCATATTGCTCTTTTGATTGTCGGGGATTTTACGGCAAAAATCGGCGACCCTTCAGGAAGGTCAAAAACAAGGCCCCAAATCACAAACGAAGAAATAGAGAAAAATATGGCTACGTACAAAGAACAGATATTCAAAATTCTTATCCCCGAAAAGACTGAATTCAGGTATAATTCGGAGTGGCTTGGCAAACTAAGTTCAGAAGAGATAATCAAACTTGCGTCAAAGTTTACTTTAGCGCAGTTATTGGAAAGGGAAGAAATCTCCAACAGGTACAAGAACAACGAACCGATTTCCTTGCACGAATTGTTTTATGCGATTTTCCAGGGGTATGACTCGGTTGCGACGATGACCGATATTGAGCTCGGGGCAACGGAACAGAAGTTTAATTTGCTTGTGGGCAGGGAATTACAAAGAGAATATTTTCAGGCTCCGCAAGTAACGATGACGATGCCGATACTTGTGGGAACTGACGGCGTAAAGAAGATGAGCAAGAGTTATGGCAATTATATAGGCATTACGGAAACACCGGTGAATATGTTCGGAAAAGTTATGTCCATACCGGATTCCTGTATTATGAATTATTTTCAGCTGGCGACGAACTTGAGCGAAGTTGAGGTCAAGGAAATAGAGCAGTTATTAAAGACTTCAAACCCGAGGGACATAAAGTCAAGGTTAGGTTATGAGATAGTAAAAGTATATTATTCCGAAACGGAAGCGAAGGAAGCTGAGCAGGGGTTTGTGAAGATGTTCAGCAAAAAGGAAGTTCCGGAGGATATGAGGGTTTACGAGGTAAAAGAACCGAAGATATGGTTACCGCAGTTGTTGTTGGATTCGGGGGCGGTGCCGACGAAGAATGAGGCGAGAAGGTTGATAGAGCAGAAGGCGATAGAGGTGGACGGGCAGGTAGTGACGGATATCAAGTTCGAGTTAGAAGTAAAATCCCCGGTAGTTTTAAAGGTAGGCAAACGGCAGTTTTTGAAAGTAATTCCGGCGAAATAACCCGGTAATTATTAATCCCCTATGTCTTTGTCATTCTGAGTGCAACGAAGAATCTCTCTGTTAATTCTGTCCTCTGATTCTCTGATATACTAGTATGCTCTCTTTCAAATCTGCGTAGATCTACACGAGAATCCTTTTTTCCAAAGTTTTTGCAGTATCTGTTTGTTTTTTAGTCTTCTAATTTTTTATCCTGCCTGCCCGCCGTAGGAGGGTTATCTGCAGTAATCCCTGCCTGCCGGCAGGCAGGTGCGTCCAGAATTCTCTTCTCTTTTGTATTTCGTATCCGTGGCAATATTTTTTGTTTGTTTTTTGGGGGATTTTGGTTACAGTCTCTTTCCCGCCATGGCGGGATTAGAGACTGTTATCCAGCTCTGCTGTGGCTGGGCATTTTTACTTCTTTGTCTCTTCTTTCCGTTACTCACCACTGACCACTCACCACCGACCACCATCTTCACTTCTGTTCCAATTTTTTGAAGACAATTTTCTTCCCATCCCAGACGAATATTTTTGTCCAGATATCTGTTTTTATTTCGAGTTCTTTAGTTCCCTGGTGATAGCGGATAGTAAACAAATCGGCTTCACTCATCGGGACGGAGATGGATTCTCCGGAGGAGTTTTTGAGTATTTGGTAACGAATCTCGCTGAGGCAAAGGTCAAAAATTTTTGAAGCATCTTTAAGTATATTTATGTATGCAAAATTAGTTCCCTGTCCGCCTACTGTGTAAGTTATAGCCAATATTTCGTTTATGCTGTCTCCGTCAATATCAATATCTTTAAAGACATAATCATTATTATTTTCACCGACGCCCGAGAAAAACTCGGTTCCGTCAAGGGGGACTATATTTTGGATTTTATTATCTTTAACATAAGCGACGAAGGTATAGTATTGGTTATTAGTTCCTTTATAATCAGATACAGCAACGACTTTTCGGGGGATTTTACTTTTATCGACGATAGTAGTAATTTCTTTGAATACGTTATCCGCCCATACATCAGGTCTATAGGTATTATCTCCGTTAGTTATGAATTTTGTGATATCGGTATCGCGGGCGTAGGATGCGATAGTGATGCAGGATAAAAGAACTGCGATGTATGTAATCTTTTGTAATGTTTTATTATATTTTTTCATTTTCTCCCCTTAGAAACTCTTAGGCGTTAGCCTTTAGAGTTTCTTATCAGTGTTCCTGATCTAGTTGGACTTTTCCGCTCTAGCGGGATTAGCCTAACTTATCAGTTTTCCTGACGTTGTCCTCTGTGCACTTTCTGTTCCCATCTACGCTATCTATACTAACTCAACCATCTGTCACGACAATAAGTCCGTTCCAAAAACTTGGCAAGAAAAATCTTTTAGTTGGAGTTTATTTGTGACGAAGGCGGAAATTTAGTCCAACTTACCCTGTATATTTATTGTACAGGGTTATCCATCTCCGCTGGACATTCTGATCCGCCTCAGGCGGAGAAGAATCTCTCTGTTCGTTTCCTAATAACTATGCTATGACACACAGAGATTATTTTTCCGAAGGAAGAGTAATAATTGAAATCTATTCCGACCGTTTTGAAATTTCAAATCCGGGAGGATTATTATTTAAAAGAAGCGAATTAGGGAAACGCAGTCTTGCAAGGAATCCATTATTTGTAGATTTAGTCCACAGGCTGAGAGTTGTAGAAAGAATTGGCTCCGGTATTAACAGCGTTCAAAAATTGATGAAAGATAAAATTCAATTTGATATAGATTCAGATTGGTTCAGCGTTATAATTAGCAGAAACTTATCTGAAAAGTTCCCAGAAAAGTCCCAGAAAACTGCCCAGAAAACTACCCAGAAAACTGCCCAGAAAATCCTTGACTTAATAAATGAAAACTCACAGATTACGAGAAAGGAACTTGCTGAAAAAATAGGAAACATTACCGAAGACGGAGTAAAATATCATTTGACACGATTAGTAAAATTCGGGAAAATAAAACGAGTCGGTCCTGATAAAGGCGGACACTGGGAGATTACATAATGCTTGATTCTGAAACAAAAAGAAAGATATTCACCGCCATTGATGTCTTCCGATTAACTATTACGCTAATACCCTAATAACTAATACCCCAATAACTAATATCCTATTCCCCTAATATACGATTTTCTGTCCCTGATTTTCTGTTCGTTTCCTATTAACTAATATACTATTACACTAATATACGATTTTCTATTTCCCAAAAAACTTGACTTTTCCCATTCCCGTTTTAATAATAGAAACATACTATTAGCTAATAGGAGAAAATCATGGAAACAACTAAAATTGCATTATTCAAAGGCAAACAAATTAGGAAAACTATTTATAATAACGAGTGGTGGTTTTCAGTTGTGGATGTAGTGCAAGTATTAACCGACCAGCCTGATGATTATATGGCAAGAAAGTATTGGAATAAACTTGCTCAAAGATTAAGAGAAGAAGGGAGTGAGTTGGTGACATTTTGTCACCGACTGAAATTGGAAGCTTCCGACGGGAAAAAGTATGAAACTGATTGTGCCAATACTGAAGGCATTTTCCGTATTGTCCAATCCATACCATCTCCCAAAGCCGAACCATTTAAACGCTGGTTGGCTAAGGTAGGATATGAACGGGTACAGGAAATAGAAAATCCGGAACTTGCAACCAAAAGAACAAGACTCCTTTATAAACTCAAAGGGTACCCTGATGATTGGATAGAAAAAAGAATGCGGGGAATAGCAATCAGAGAAGAATTAACCGATGAATGGGAAAAACGTGGTGCAGAAGAAAAAAAGGATTATGAGATTTTGACGGCAGAGATTTCAAAAGCAACTTTTGGTATAACGCCCAGTCGGTATAAAAAAATCAAAGGATTAAAAAGAGAAAACCTGCGTGACCATATGGATGATTTTGAATTGATTTTTACGATGTTAGGAGAAAGAGCAACTACAGAAATTCATCGGACTGAAGATTCTCAAGGTGTACCAAAATTAAAATCCGATGCCAAAGCAGGAGGAAAAATTGCCGGAGATGCCAGAAAAAAATTAGAAAAAAGGTTAAAAAGGTCTATTGTTTCAAAAGAAAACTATTTGAGACCACAAGCTAAGAAATTAAAAAAGAAATAAATCTGTCTCCTATTAACGAATACCCTAATATCCTAATAACGATTTTCTGTAATCTGATTCCCTGGTAACCTGATATCCTGCCAACTGCCTGTCCGCCTCAGGCGGAACCACTGTCCACTATTTTTTCTCCTTGACTTTTCCCGTTCCCGTTTTAATAATAGAACTTAACGTTAACTAACAGGAGAAAATTATGAAAAAAAATAATCCCTCAAAAGGCGAAATAGCAATTTATCAAACACCCAAAAAAGAGGTTGAGTTAAGGGTACGATTTGAAAAAGAAACTGTTTGGTTGACGCAAAAACAAATGGCTTTGCTTTTCGACAAGGAAATTCCTACTATTAACGAACATATAAAAAATATCTATAAAGAAAAGGAGTTGGATAAAAATTCAACTATTCGGAATTTCCGAATAGTTCAAACCGAGGGCTGTAGGCAAGTAGAAAGAGCCGTAGAGTTTTATAATTTAGATACTATTATCTCTGTTGGATATAGAGTTAAATCAATTCGTGGCACCCAATTCCGTATCTGGGCAACTAAAACCCTAAAAGAACATTTAATTCAGGGATATACTATTAATGAGAAAAGATTAATACAAACGCAAGATAAATTAAAAGAATTACAAAAAACAATTGATTTCCTGCAGGAAAAAACCAAACATAAAATCCTATCCGGACAAGAACAGGAAATTCTTAACTTACTTGCTGATTATTCTAAAACCCTTACTCTGCTTGGGCGATATGATAAAAAAGAAGTCCCGCTTGTTAAAAAAGCAAAGGGAAAATTTATTTTGACTTATAAAGATGCCAAACAAATGATTCAGGGAATAAAAACCAGGTTGCTGCTTAAAAAAGAAGCAAGCGATTTATTTGGGCGGGAATCAGAAGAAAAGTTAATGGCGGTTTTAGGCGCTGTCTATCAAACTTTTGATGGAAAAGAATTATATCCATCGTTAGAAGAAAAAGCGGCACACCTTTTGTATTTTATTATCAAAGACCATCCTTTTATAGATGGCAACAAACGTATTGGTTCTTTTCTGTTTATTTATTTTTTAGACAAAAATAATTACCTGCTTAAAAAAAACGGGGAGAAGAAAATCAATGATAATGCATTAACTGCTCTGGCTTTGCTTATTGCGGAAAGTATCCCGAAAGAAAAAGACATTTTAACTAAAATTATTACTAATCTTTTAAGCGAATAACGATTTCCAAATACACTAATAACTAATCCCCTAATATACTATTAACTATTTTCTGGTAATCTGATACTCTGATATTCTGGTCTCCTGCCAACTGATATCCTGGTCTTCTGATATGCTCCTAATAACAAATCCCCTGCGTCTGTCATCCTGAGTATAGCGAAGGATCTCTCTGTTAATTTCCTTCTAACTAATACCCTAATATACGATTTTCTGTCCCTGATTTTCTGTTCGTTTCCTATTAACTAATATACTATTACACTAATATACGATTTTCTATTTCCCAAAAAACTTGACTTTTCCCATTCCCGTTTTAATAATACAACTTGTCAGCTAAGAAAAAACTATGAGTAATTTCATTACAAACAGTGGTGCGGATAATTTAAAAAATCGTCTGATAGAGCTTATAAACAAAAGTGACGAATTAAAATTTTTGGTTGGTTTCTTCTATTTCTCCGGGATTAGAGAGCTATATCAAGGGTTAAAAGACAATCCAAACGTAAAAATTAACGTTCTTGTCGGACTCAATGTGGACAAATCAAATTATGGTCTCTTGGAGTATGGCGATCCGGAAAAACAACTTTCCGACGAGGAGCGTTGTTATAAATTTTTTGAATCCATAAAAAAATCTCTAAATACTGAAAATTTTGATAAAAAAGATTTTTATGAACAGGTGAAGTATTTTCTTAAACTTATCCGTGAAAACAAACTAATCATCAGAAAAACACTTAATCCAAACCATGCTAAGGTTTATATTTTCAAGCTTCAAGAGGACCAAGTTGGTAGAAAAAATTTATTTATCACCGGCAGTAGCAACTTAACTAATTCCGGACTTTCCACACAAGAAGAATTCAATGTAGAGATTAGTGATTATGGGTTTGAAGATACTGAAAAATATTTTGATTCACTATGGGGAGATGCAATTAAAATTACAGAAAACGATGTTACAAAAAAGAGGTTATTAGAAGTTGTTGAAAATGAAACTCTCGTAAAAGAGATACTTCCTTTTGATGCATTTATATTGGTACTTCAGGCATACCTTGGTTCTTTTGAGCAAAAAGATATCGGAGAATCCCTTATTAAAACATTCAAGGATAATGGATACACGCCTTATCTTTATCAATTAGATGCTGTTGGACAAGCTCTTTCGATTATAGAAAAGAACAATGGCGTGATTATTGCCGATGTTGTGGGATTAGGGAAAACAATTATTGCCTGCGCAGTTGCCAAAGAACTAAAAAAACGAGGTGTCGTAATTTGTCCGCCGGGATTGATTGGCGATAAGAACAAAAATTCCGGTTGGAAAAAATATGCAGAACAGTTTGGTATGACAGATTGGGAAATTCGTTCTTTGGGAGATTTGGAAGATACTGCTGCGTTTGTTCAAAAGACAAAAGATATTGAAGTTATTATTATTGATGAAGCGCACAGATTTAGAAATCAAGATACGAAAGATTATGAATATCTAAGGAATCTCTGTCGCGATAAAATTGTAATATTACTGACAGCTACCCCTTTCAATAATAGACCGAGGGACATTCTTTCTTTGCTCTCGCTCTTTATTACGCCGAAAAAATCCTCAATTACTCTGGAAAACAATTTAGTTATAAAGTTTCAGGCATTTAAAGGTATATTTGATAAACTGGGCTATATAAAAAAGTATTGGAATTCTAAAAAAGACGATAAAAGGGAAAAAGCTTTAGCGTACTATGAAGGACTATTTGAAGAGAAAAACATAAATCTTGATAAAGTAAAGCAGAGATCAAAATATCTGGCTAAACAAATAAGAGATGTTATTGAACCAGTAACAATACGACGCAACCGCTTAGACTTACAGAATAATCCTTATTATAAAGATGAAGTAAAAAATCTATCAAAAGTTGCCGACCCAAAAGAATGGTTTTATGAATTGACCAAAGCGCAATCTGACTTTTACGACAAAATCATCAGTGTATATTTTGGCGATCCGGAGGAAGGAGGCCAATTTAAGGGTGCAATTTATCATCCCTTTGAATATGAAAAAGGAAAAACCAAAAGAGATAAGCTGACAGAAAAAGAAAACTTTCAATTACTTCAACAACGTAACTTGTATGATTTTATGCGTCGCTTAATGGTTAAGCGATTTGAAAGCTCGTTTGGCTCATTTAGGCAAAGCATTAAAAACTTTATAAAAATTACTGAAACTGCGCAGGAGTTTATAGATAAAACGGGTAAATATATTCTGGATAGAGATTTGATGAAAGATATTTACACCAAAGAACCTGAAGAAATTGAAGAATATCTCAATGAATATTCAGATAAGGTTAAAAATGGCGAATATCCCAAAAATCACAAAGTTTATATAATAAATAATTTTGACTATAAAGATGATTTTATTGCTCATATTAAAGAAGATTTAGAACTTTTTAATAAAATCCTGCAAGATTTAGAAGCATTAGACCTTGTCAAAAATGACCCTAAAACAGATTGTTTGCTTAATAATATAAAGGCGGTTTTAAAAGAAAATCCAAACAAAGGTGAACCCAAAAGAAAAATAATTATTTTTTCTGAATATTTTGACACTGTCAAATATCTAGAGCCAATTCTAAAAAAGCATTTTGGCGACAGGTTGCTTGTTATATCCGGTGATTTATCTACACAAAAGGTGTTCTCTATCAATAAAAACTTTGATGCATCTTACGAAAGTCAGGAAGACGAATTTGATGCCATCCTATCTACAGATAGAATTTCCGAAGGATTTAACTTGAATCGTGCCGGTATGGTTGTAAATTATGATATTCCGTGGAATCCGGTACGAGTAATTCAACGTGTCGGTCGTATTAATCGTATCAGCAAAAAAGTTTTTGACGAGCTTTATATTGTAAATTTCTTCCCCACTGAAAAAGGTGCGGAGTTAGTCAAATCAAGAGAAATTGCTTCAAATAAAATGTTCCTCATTCACAATACTTTAGGCGAAGACTCTAAGATTTTTGACCCTTCTGAAGAACCAACGCCTTCCCGACTTTATGAGAAGATTCGGCAAAATCCGGACAAACTGGGAGAAGAAAGTTTTTATACTAAGGCGTTGACTATTTATGAAAAGATTAAAAAAGAGAATCCTGAACTTATTGAGGCGCTAAAAAAATATCCCCCACGGATTAAAGTTGCAAAAAAGTATAGTGAAAACGAACTTTTGGTTTTCCTGAAAAAGGGTCGTCTATATGTCTATAGCGTTAAATACAGTGAGGATGGAAAAGACAAAGTTTCTCCAACTATTTTTGAAGATGTTTTTGCTAACATCCTTTGTGATAAAGAAGAAAAACCATTGGAATTTTCCGACCGTGCTTGGGATGCATACGAAAATGTAAAAAAATTCAAAGAATACCGCACAAATCCAATTAGTGCTCAGAGTTTGGAGCAAAAATCGATTATTAACCTTAAATCATTAATATATACTGTTAAGCACGAAGAAATAATGCCTCATAAGGACTTTTTGCGGACTTTACTCGAAGATATTATTGACTACGGTACACTTTCGGACTATACCTTGCGTCGTATTTCCAATTTAGAGTTTACTGACGATAAAGGTATTAAAGGAACTGTCAAAGAAATTGATGCGATTAAAAAAGAATTAGGGGGAGTGGATTACTTACAAAAAGAGAAAGACCGTCAGAGGGATTTGTCCAAAGAAATTATTATCGCAATTGAGAATCAAAAACTATGAGCAGGGATATTTTACAAAACATCATAACTGATTTTGATCTTCAAAGATTGAAGCGCTTTTTTTCTGAAAAAAACAGCAAGTTTCGTCCAAGCGAACAAAACTTTGATTATAATACGGATAACTTTTCTAATGGTTTGAAACTTGGCGAGTTATATTTGGATGACGGCGCACTACTCGTCTGCGCTTTTAAAGCCAAACAAGAATTGTCTGAGCGCTCCGGCAAGAAACTACAATACGAACTGGGAAAGAAAATTCTCAAGGAGACGCAAACTGATGCCGGTATTTTTATTTATTACAATCAAGCGGGCAGTTTTCGCTTTTCTCTGATATATGCCAATTATCTTGGTAAAAAAATAGATTGGAGCGCTTTTCGCCGTTTTACCTATTTTGTCAGTGATGAATTAACAAATAAGACTTTTCTACAAAGAATCGACGAGGGAGACTTTTCCAGCTTAGAAAAGATTAAAGATGCTTTTAGCGTTGAAAAAGTCACTACCAAATTCTTTGATGACTTTAGGTTAATTTTTGAACGTACAAAGCAACAATTCGAACAACAAAACAAGAACACGGTTTGCCTATGGCTGAAAGATAGATATTCCCCTGAAGAATACAAAGAACAGATTAACAGATTTGTTTATACTTTGTTGGGTAGAATTGTTTTTATTTATTTTATACAGCGTAAAGGCTGGATTGAAAATCAAAAAAATTATATAAGAAAAACAGTTGAAAATAACAATACAAATATCTATTTGGAATTTTTCCAGCCATTGTTTTTTGATGTTTTTGCTAAAAAGAAAAACGAACGCCCGGAGGAAATAAAAAAACAATATAAAGACACTCCCTATTTAAATGGCGGGCTATTTGAAAAAAGTGAACTGGAAAATAATCTACAAAGCGAAAATAAATTTATTTTATTTGATGACGAGTTTATTAAAGACATAATTTTAAATTTTTTTGAAAGTTATAATTTTACTGTTGACGAGAATTCACTGGACGACCAGGAAGTTTCCATTGACCCGGAAATGCTGGGAAAAGTTTTTGAAAACACTTTAGCTGAAGAAGAACGAGGTAAAAAAGGTACTTTCTATACTCCGAGAGAAGTTGTCCACTTTATGGTGAAAGATTCTTTATGGCAATTTCTACAGAATGAAACGAATATAGATAAGAAAAAACTCTATAAATTGATTTATCGCAAAGAAGAAATAGAGAATCTCGACCTTAAGAAAGATGAAATACGATTACTGGATGATAAATTAAAATATATCAAAGTACTTGATCCTGCAGTCGGTTCTGCTGCTTTCCCTGTAGAAATGATGCATATTTGGGTTGATTTGCGAAAACGATTGAATGTGAATGTCGGTAAAAATATCAATGAAGTGTTGCTTAAAAAACAATTCATAAAAGAAAATCTTTATGGTGTAGATATTGATCCGGGTGCAATAGAAATCGCCAAGCTTCGATTATGGTTGGCGTTGGTTGTGGATTATGAAAAAGCTGAAGTTGAAGCCGAACCACTTCCAAATCTTGATTTTCAATTTCGTGTCGGAAATTCTTTACAAGAAAAAATTGATGATATAGATATTTTTAATCAAACTGTCATTAGTCAGCAATCACTATTGTCCCAGGAATCGGAATTTGACAAGATTAAATCGGAAATGCTTGACCGTAAAGATAAGTTTTATATTTCCGAATATGAAAAAGAAAAAAGAACGCTCAAAAAAGAGTTTGATGACCGTGAACACAAATTAATTAGCTCAGTTGTCAAAAAATATGAAGCGGAGCTTGAATCTCAATTAAAAAACCAGCATTCTGATAGATTCGCAAAAAACATTAATCCCATACTAAAAAAAATTAATAAATTAAAGCAAAAAATTAAAGACGGTACTTATAAGCTTTTTAAACCCGATTTTCACTTTTCTGAGGTATTTGACCGTAAAAATGAAAACGGTCAAAAAATTGGCGGGTTTGATATTGTTATCGGCAATCCACCATATGGGGTAAAAGTAGAAGAGGATATTAAAGATTGGCATAAGCTTGGGAGCAAAGACAGCTATGGTGTTTTTGTTTCCACGGCGTTAAGAAGATTTTTAAAACCGGATGGTGTTTTATCTTTTATTGTTTCCGATACTTGGCTTACGATTAAAACCCACAAAGAACTGCGTCAGCAGGTTTTGGGGAAACAATTACATAAAATTATCCGAGTCCATCAGGATTGTTTTGATGCCACGGTCAATGCTTGCATAATGAGCGTAACGAACAGCCCCGATAACAATAGCAAACTAATCGTCGCTGACTTAACTAATATTTCGACAAGAAAAGAAGTAGAAGATATGCGCTTAAAACTTTATCATCTGGAAGATTTTATCGGTCAATCTACATCTAAATTTGCGGTATATGAGTATAATCAGGATTTAATTAAAACTAATTCTAACCTGCCAATTTTTGTCGGCAGCCCTAAACTGTTTGCGCTAATGGATGATACGACTTGCCAAACAATTGAAAAAGAAATTGGTGGGAAAAAGATAAAAGTTAGACAATTAAAATTTAATAATAAAAATTTTGAGCTGGTTCGTTTTGGGGATGTTGCTGATGTAAGAGTTGGGTTACAAACAGGAGATAATAAGTTTTATCTTTTCCAAAATCCGGAAGCGCGCGGTTCATATAAAAATATTAATAACTTTAAAGATTTTTTACTTATTGAAAAAGATCTTGAAAAAATTATCAGTGATGAAAAATTAAGGGCAAAGGTTATAGAAAAGGGATTTCATAAATCACGAAATGATAAAAATTTTGATGAAGATTTATGGTTTGACGGTAGATTTATTGTGCCTTATGACAAGGGTGGAGAAAGCGATACCGAAACCGGATGGTTGCCGAATTATTATGTGCCGACAAATTATTTTATTGACTGGAGTCAAACTGCAGTAAAAAAAATGAGGCAATCAGGGAGCGCACGATTTCAGAATAAAGAATATTATTTTAAGTATGGTATTACTTTTTCTTGGGCCGGTGTTTATTGTCCTACTTTTAGAAAAAGTTCGATACTATTTGATCATGGATCTTCAGATATTTTTATTAATATAGCGGATATTAATCAAATATTAGGATTGATATGTTCGAAAATTACAAAAATATTTTCAAGAGTATTCATTAATCACAGTATTAATTTTGGTATAGATGATGTTAAGGAAATCCCTATTAATATAGCAATAAATTTATCTATTCAACCTTTATTGCTAAAAATATATGAAAAACAAAAACAAAACCCTCGTTATGATTATATGAGTAATGAGCAGAAAGAGATTGATAAATTGGTTTATGAAATGTATGGCTTAAACGCCGACGATATTCGTGAAGTGGAAACTTGGTACGCCCGGCGTTATCCGAAACTGGCAAGGTTTTGTGAATTTTGAGCCCAATTCCAAAATTCTTTTAACAAACAAAAAGTCTTGACAGTTTATTTTAACAAAATAACATCATTGAATAAGTTATCACGAAATAATATATTATGAAAAATCCAAAAACAATTAAGATATTTTTAGTAGAGGGAGAACCTACAGGAATTAGAATTGCCGAATTATCAAACTGGACAGGAAAAGGAACAGTAATACCTAGAAATAGACTAAAAAATATTAAAAACAGAACAGATATCTCTCAACCGGCAGTTTATTTTTTATTTGGGGAATCTGAAGAAACCGGAGAACCAATAGTATATGTAGGAGAAGCTGAAAATCTATATAATAGACTTAGCAATCATGACAACAAAAAAGATTTCTGGAATACAGCTTTAGCTTTTACATCTAAAGATCAAAATCTGACTAAAGCCCATGTGAAATTTCTTGAAAATTATTGTATTGATTTGTTAAAAAAAGTAAACAGGGTAAAATTAGACAATTCAAGCGATACGTCTAAACCGACATTACCCGAAGCAGATATTGCTGAAATGTTAGAATTTGGAGAAAATTTACAATTACTTACTTCTGCTTTAGGGTATCAAATTTTCAAAGATATTTCTGCAAAACAAATCGACGACAAAAATATTTACTTTTGTAAGAAAAAAGGGATTGAAGCAAAAGGTACGCTATTAGATGAAGGATTTGTCATCTATAAGGGGTCTCAAGCAATAACTAAAGAAGCTAACTCTGCCGGAAAATGGCTTCATGAATTAAGAGAAAGACTACTTACTAGCGATGTTTTACGGAAAGAAAACGAGTTTTCTTATATCTTTACGAAAGATTATATTTTTGGAAGTCCTAGTACAGCCGGTGCTGTTGTGTTAGGTTGTAGAGTAAATGGCTGGATACATTGGAAAAACAATAAAGGACAACCACTGGATAAAGAAAGAGATTTATCAAAAGAAAATTAATAACAGGTAGCAAAAAGCAAATAAATAACTTGAAATTATAGTTAACTTCATATTACCGAATAACCAATAGTGGAGGGGCATATATGAATTTACAAGACAAAACTATTAAACAATTACGATATTTGATAAATGATGGGACCGAAAATCGTTCCGGTAAGGATTTAGTCGAATTCTTTAATTCACTTGGGTTTGACGACCATTACGGATACCGCTTCCCGACCCGGGATGCTTATACCGAACGCAAGTTAAATCAAATCAACAAAACCCCGAAAATGGAAGAATGCATAAAACAATTGTTTTCTCCTGTCCCGGTTATCGTTAAAAATAAGGACTTAAACAAACATATTGTTGACTTTAACCAGTATCTGGCAGTTGATGGGTATAAAATCGTCCTTGACGGGAAAACAGTTAAAATAATAAGCACCGAAGAAGAAGTCATTATCCCTGTCGACAGCATTGCCGAAAGTGAATTTATAAACAGAAAATTCAAAGATGTCTCTTTAGAGAAATTGGGATTAGACAACGCAATCACCGATATCCTGAAACAAAGAATACAGGAAATAGTAAACTGCCTTCGCACAAACTCCCATCTGGCAACAATATTCCTATGCGGAAGTACGCTCGAAGGAATATTACTCTCCATTGCTATAAAGAACAGGGAAGAGTTTACCGAATCGCTTTCAAGTCCTAAAAACCCGACAGGCAAACCAAGACCGGTTTATGAATGGAGTTTAAGTAACCTTATAGATGTTGCACACTCCCTGGATTTAATCGATGAAGACGTAAAAAAATTCAGTTATGTTTTGCGGGATTTCAGGAATTATATTCATCCTCACCTGCAAATGTCTTCGGGATTTAACCCGAATGAACATACGGCAAAAATATGCTGGCAGGTTTTACAGGCGAGTATTTACCAACTTTCGAGAAAGAAGTAAATAAAATAGGCAACTTGTAGTCCAGCGGAGCTGAATAACCTGAAGTTGAGTAGGTTCTTTCCAAATCCAAATGAAACAAAGAAATTTTCACCGCAGAGCCCAGCTGAGCGGGATAACTTAGAATAATGCTCATACATCGCAAACTCTAAGTAACCGCAGAGCACGCAGAGAAAAAAGAAACAAATAAAGATTTAGAGTTAACTACAAAAAAGAGATAACCAAAAAGAAGCGTCCCGCCAAAGCGGGATAAACTCCGCACGCAAAGAAGAGAAAAATAAAGGGCATATTCCGCCAGAGGCTTTAAGCTTTGCTTTGTACGATCCCTATTAAAATAAATGTTTGTTATGCCTAATTTGATGGTTAGTAGAAGAGTTATTTTCCTTGACAGTGAAATTGGTTATGCTAATATACTCAAAATAGCATAAAAAAAGGAGAAAAATGCATACTATTACTATAAAAAGCGAAAAACCGATGGCAATTATTCCTTTAGAGGAATATGAAGGGTTAAAAGAAACCATAGGGCTTCTTGCTGAAAATCCAAATTTAATTCGAGAACTTAAAGAAGAACGTAAAAAGATGAACAAAAAAGATTGTATTTCTTACGAAAACTTTAAAAAGAAGTATAAAATATGAAATGTATAAATTAGTTTTATCAAAAAAAGTAGAAAAAATTTTGGCAGATTTTCAGAAAACTAATTCACAATTATTTAATCAGTTTATTGATGCTCTTGATAAAATAGAAGAAAATCCGTATTGTGCAAAAGCATTGACAGGCAATCTAAAAGGCTACTACTCTTATCGAGTAAGAAATTATAGAATTATTTTTGAGATTGAAAAACATCTGTTAATTGTGTATATTGAAAAAATAGAACACAGGAAAGAAGTGTATAAATAAAATATAGAGCCGTTACTTTAAATGAAAAAAGAGCTTTTATGTAAGATAGAAAGGATTGCTGTCCGGGCAGTAAAGAAAGCGCAACAGGAAAATCATCGTAAGGGGTTGCCAATTGTCTATACCAAAAACGGCAAAATTTATTTTGAACTGCCTAATGGTTCTATTACAACAATCAACCCTTTTTCTGCTTAGAAAATAACCTCTCAGAGGATTTACAAAAGTTTACCCGAGGTTTTTAAGAAGAAGATCTTTTATGGCTTGAGGGTTGGCTTTGCCTTTCGTTTCCTGCATTACCTTTCCCGTGAAGAATCTTTGTTGCAAAAAATGCCATTATTTTGCAATAAGAAATTTTTTAAGTGGAAACGAATAGGGCAATGAATTTCCCTAATGGGGTAATAAATAGGGTAATATCTCTTTTTCTCAGAAGAGAGGAATAGATTAGTTAAGTGGTTGAGTTAGGTGAGTAGTTGAGTAAGTTCTCCCAAAGTCCAAATTACAAAGCTCAAATACTTCCAAATCAAATCCAAAATTCAAAAATACAAACAAATAAAAACACTAGATTCACAGAACAAAAAGTCCAGCCGAGCAGGATAACTTAGAGCCCCGCTAGCGGGATAGCGACCTCTAAGTCCCGATAAATCGGGACAAGAGTCTGCTATAATTCACCTGAGGCGAAAACTCTAAGTAATCGCTGAGGTCGCAGAGAAAAAAGCAACAAAGAAAGTTTTAGAGTTAACTACAAAAAAGAGATAACCAAAAAGAAGCGTCCCGCCAAAGCGGGATAAACTCCGCACGCAAAGAGGAGAAAAATAAAGGGCATATCAGAAGAGCAGAGTATCAGGTTACAGAAAATCGTTAATAGGATATTAGTTATTAGGGAAGTAACGGAGAGATTCTTCACTACGTTCAGAATGACAGAAAGCAGAGAACCCAGCAGAGCTGGATAACAAACTCTAAGGACTATCGTCCAAGAGTTTGTAAACGAATAGGGTAATGAATTTCCCTAATGGGGTAATAAATAGGGTAATATCTCTTTTCCCCAGGGGAGAGAAATAGATTAGTTAAGTGGTTGAGTTAGGTGAGTAGGAAGTAGGTAGTAGGAAGCATATCAGGAAAGGGAAATCGTTAATCGGGTATTAGTTAATAGGATATTAGTATAATAGTATAATCGTTAAGGAGAAAAAAGCCCAACAGGGATTAAGAGAGGTTTTTTAACAGAAGATCTTTTATGGCTTGAGGGTTGGCTTTGCCTTTCGTTTCCTGCATTACCTTTCCCGTGAAGAATGCAAATAACTGCACTTTTCCCTGCTTGTACCTTTCCACTTCCTCAGGGTATTGAGACAAAACCTTTTTCACCGCGTTCTCAATTTCGTCCCCTCCGCTTATTTGCTTTAACCCTTTCGCCTCCACAAACTTCGCCGGGGATTCCTGCTTCTCTATAAGTTCCGGCAATATGTCTTTTGCTGTTTTCCTCGTTATAATCCCATTCTCTATCAGCGAAAGCAGTTCAGCCGTATACGCCGGAGAAAACGTCAACTTCTCCAAAGACGTTTGAAGCGTATTCATTACCGCGAGTAAATCCGAAATAATGAAATTTGCAGTTTGTTTCGGCAAATTACACACCTTTACCGCGCTCTCATAATAATCCGCCATTACCTGCTCTTCACAGAGTATTTTTGCGTCCTGTTCCGGTACCCCATACTGATTTACAAACCTGCTTATTTTAGTTTCCGGAAGTTCGGGAAGAGTCGCCTTTATCTCCTCTATCCAGCTTTCCTTTAACACAAGCGGCGGTAAATCCGGCTCGGGAAAATACCGATAGTCTTCCGAAGTTTCTTTTGTCCGCATCGGTTTCGTTACTTCCTCTTTTTCATCCCATAACAGCGTAACGTGAGTTACCTGCTCATTGTTTTCAAGCGCTTTTGTCTGTCTCTGGAACTCATAATCTATACCCTTTGAAACTGCTTTAAAAGAGTTAAGGTTTTTAATTTCCGTTCTGTTACCTCTATTCACGGAGATGTTCGGTTCGCACCGCATATTCCCTTTTTCCATATCTCCCGTACATACGCCGATGTACCTTAAAATCTGTCTCAACTTCATCAGGTATTCAACGGCTTCGGCAGAAGATTCAATGTCGGGTTCGGTAACGATTTCTATTAACGGAACTCCACACCTGTTAAAATCAACAAGCGTTTCTTTGTCCGTGTGTATTGATTTGCCCGCGTCTTCTTCCAGATGAACTCTTCTTATTCTTATCTTCCTGTTATTTACCATTATAAACCCGTTTTGGGCAATCGGTTTGTCGTATTGAGTAATCTGGTATCCTTTTGGTAAATCCGGGTAGAAATAGTTTTTCCTTGAAAATATTGAAGTCGTATTAACGGAGCAATTGAGCGCAAGCGCGGATTTTATCGCGAACTCGACGGCTCTTTTGTTTAGTACGGGAAGAGTTCCCGGCATTCCCATACATACGGGACAGACTAAAGAGTTCTGCGAAGCCTGCCAGTCAATCTTGCACCCGCAGAATAATTTCGTCTGCGTAAGAAGCTGGGCATGGACTTCCAAACCAACCGTTACTTTATTCATATCCGAATTCTCTTAACGCGATAGGGTCTTTCCGCCATTGTTTCTTTACTTTAACCCATAACTCAAGATACACTTCGTGGTCAAGAAATTTCTCTATAGACCTTCTTGATGCAGTCCCGAGTTTCTTTATGGCTCTCCCGTCCGCGCCGAGTATAATCATTTTTTCGGAGTCTCTTTCGACATAAATCGTAACGCTTATATAAAATTTGCCTTTTTCCCTTTCTTTGAATTCCTCGACTACGGCGGTAGCCGCATAGGGTATTTCTTCGCCGTAAAGTAAAAATATATGTTCTTTTATTATTTCGGTAACAAAAAATCTGTTGGGCCTGTCCGAGATAAAATCTTCCGGGTAATACGGCTCGCCTTCAGGCAAATAACTTATAACCGAATCCCTTAGTTTCGCCAGCCCGTCATTGTAAAAAGCAGACAAAGGAACGATTTCCTTTATCATAGGGTAATCTTTGTATTTATCAACTAACGGCAGGACTTCGGTTTTGTCCCTTAATAAATCTATTTTATTGATTGCAAGGACGGTTGGTTTCTCTATCTGGGTGAGCAAATCAAGTTCCAGATAAAACGGCTCCACGACCAGCAAAACTACATCGGTTTCTTTTAATGTAGCGAGAGCGGATTTTACCATCAGTCTTTGCATAGTATACATAGGCTTAAAGATTCCCGGCGTATCCATAAATATTACCTGGTAATCCGTTCCGTTAAGGATGCCCAGAATTTTGTGCCTCGTAGTCTGCGGTTTATGGGATATGGCAGTGATTTGTTTGCCTATGATTTTATTTAATATGGTAGACTTGCCGACGTTCGGCCTGCCTACGATTGTTACGAATCCTGATTTCATATGTTTTAACTTATTAAGATAACCTTTTCCAGCTGAGCCCAGAGGGCTGGATACGAATCCCTAATCCGCCAGAGGCGAAAAGGGCTTCGTACTGGATAAGTTGGTCTAAGCTCCTACGTCGCAAAGTCCAACTAATCATAGTTTAATCTTCGTTTGGTTTATTATCAGGCGGTAAGGGTTTATCTATTCTCAGTGCTTTTATTTCCCTTGCTTTGCCCGTATTTTCGTCTATATCCAACATTACGCCGTTAAGTTGTTCGTTTCCTTTTCCCGTATCAAACCTTTGCGGGACTCCGAGAGTAAAGTAGTTTATGGATTTTTGCGCCACAACTCCTATTACGGAATCAAAAGCTCCCGTCATACCTGCATCCGTGATAAAAGCAGTTCCTTTCGGCAGTATTTGCGCATCCGCGGTTTGCACGTGAGTATGTGTTCCGATAATCGCGGTTACCCTCCCGTCAAGATATTCCGCGAGAGCTCTTTTTTCTTCGCAGGTTTCCGCGTGAAAATCTACAATAATAGTCGGGGTGTTTAATTTGTTTATTTCCCTGTCTGCCGTTTTGAATGGACAGTCAATACTTGGCATAAGAGTTTTTCCCGACAAATTTATCACGCCGATTTTTCCGTCCATAAAAGTTTGCGAGCCTTTGCCCGGTGCAGATTCGGGATAATTCGCAGGTCTTAAAAGATTTAATGCGTTTGTGAATTCGGGAATTATTTCCTTTTTATCCCAGATATGGTTTCCCGAGGTAACGCAGTCAACGCCGTAGTTCCTGAACTTTTTCAGTATTCTGGGCGTAATGCCGAATCCGCCTGCGGAGTTCTCTCCGTTTACGATAACAAAATCAACATTATCCGACTTTTTCAATTCAGGCACAAGTATTGATACGACTCTTCTTCCCGGTTTCCCAAAAATATCACCGACAAAAAGTATTCTCATTTAGCACGTGTGACTGCTCTTGTTTCCCTGATAACGGTAACTTTAATTTCGCCCGGGTATTTCATTTCCTGTTCAATCTTTCTGGCAAGCGAATTTGCAAGTTCAAATGCCGATTCATCGCTAATCTTTTCAGGTTCTACCATAACTCTTACTTCACGTCCTGCCTGTATGGCATAAGCTCTTCCAACGCCGTCAAAAGACGTTACGATGGATTCCAGTTTTTCCAGTCTTTCTACGTAAGCTTCAAAAGTTTCTCTTCTTGCGCCCGGTCTTGCTCCCGATATTGAGTCGGCAGCTTCCACGAGAACCGCTATTATTGAAGTTGCGGGAATATCTCTGTGGTGGGCTTCTATCGCATTTACGACAAGATCGGTTTCACCGTATCTCTTCGCTATGTCTGCACCTATTTTCTGGTGAGTGCCCTCGTATTCCTGCGACAGGGCTTTTCCTATGTCGTGGAGTAAACCGGCTCTTCTTGCTATTTTAGCTTCGGGCAATTCCAACTCCGTTGCCATAAGGTATGCAAGATTGGCTACTTCTTTTGAATGTATAAGGACGTTTTGTCCGTATGAAGTTCTGAATTTAAGATATCCTAAAAGTTTAACCAATTCGGGATGCACCGTAGAAACTTTCATTTCCATTATAGTCTCTTCACCTATTTTCTGCACAATCCCGGGAAATTCTTCTTCTACCATTTTGACGAGTTCTTCTATTCTGGCGGGATGAATTCTTCCGTCCACGAGAAGTCTTTCAAGGGACATTTTAGCTATTTCTCTGCGTATTGGGTCCATAGAAGAGATAAAAGCTACTCCCGGTGTATCGTCAATAAGGAGGTCGGTGCCCGTAAGTGTTTCAAAACATTTAATGTTACGGCCTTCCCTGCCGATAATTCTGCCTTTCATTTCATCCGAAGGAAGCGCTACCTGAGCTACTGCTGATTCTACGATATGTTCGGTTGCGCATCTTTCTATTGCTGTGGAGACTATTTTTCTTGCTTCCCTGTCAGCTTCAAGTTTTGCTTTTTCTATTTCGGTCCTGATAAAGAATTTCGATTCGTCTTTGACTTTCTCTTCAAGATTATGGAAAAGTTGTTGTTTTGCTTCTTCTTCTGTCATACCTGCGATTTTTTCAAGTTTCCTGTTTTCCTCCATAATCAATGAATTGAGACGGTCGGTTTTCGTGGTGATGCTTTTTTCCTCGTCCAGTAACTTTGTTTCTTTAGAGCTCAATTCTGCTTGTTTCGCCGTAAGCAGGTTTGCTCTTCGCTCAAGGTTTGACTCCCTGTCGTCCAGATATTTTTCTTTTTTCTCAAGAATTGATTCTTTTGCTCTTGCCCTGTCGTCGAATTCAAGTTTTTGTTTATCTTTTAAATTTTTAATATCGAACTGAGCGCTTAGCTTAAGATGTTCTGCTTCTTTTTTTGCATCTTCAATAAGCTTCTTGCTTTCTTCTTCGGCTTTTTTTGTAGCGGTAGTTTTTAAGCGCATCTGGAGTAAGAAAACAGCGACTCCCCCGATTGCTATACCTACTATAATTAAAGCGATTGTCTGAATAGCTTGCATTTTAAATCATCCTCCCTTCTCCGCCGTGGCGGGATGTTCCATTTTATCCAAAAATAAAGGTTCCCCATATATGCCGTGTAAAGAGGTATCTTGAAACCCTCAAATAAGGTGGGTACCACCGAAACTAAAGGCAGCCCCCTGCTGGAAGGTTACTGGCTCAAGATATTATGTCTTTATCACGAACATCACAGGGAACCTAATTTATGTTCTAAAAGAGCGATTGTTGCTTTTATCTTGTTTTTTCCCGTAGCTCTTAATTCCCGTTCCTGAAAAAGTTCATCTGCAATATCTAACGCAGCAAGGACAACCGTATCAACCATGTTGTTAGTAGCGTCTTTAAGTGTTTCACATTTGGAAGTTACATACTTTGCTACATTCTGCATATATTCTTCCGATGTGTCACTTTCTATAGTATACTCTTTACCAAGCATTTTGAGTTTAGTTGTCATTTTTTAACTGTTTTACGTTATCAAGTAAAACTTTCAACTTGCCGCAAGCAAGTTCCTTTTTTTGTTGGAACTTACTCTTTTCTTTTTGCAAAAGTTCATTCTCATTCCTCAAGGAAGTTATTTCCTTAAGAGCTTTATTTGCCAGTATTTCTAACTTATCTTCCAGTGTTAAGGTTTCCATACCTCACATTCCCGCCCCAAGCGGGATGTTCATTTTAATTCATCTCAAAGAGCTCTGATGCTTCTTTTGTACTATCAATTTGACTTTTTGCACCTTTTAATCCATAACTCTGAATTTCTATATTTTTATCTTTACTTGTATACTTAACTATGCCTAAAATAGGCACCAAATTAGATAACCAGACTTCGCTATCCTCCTTTTTTAAATATGCTGTTTTAAATTTTCCTGCGGATAATGTTATAACTTTCCTGATGGCTTTTAACGAATCGTCTATACTTATAAGAGGTAACCCGGATCTTATAGAAATTTTATCAGTTTCAAAACTTATTGCTTTTCCGCCTAATTTTCTGGCAATAATCTTTTGAGGTGTGTTAAATTCATTTTCCTTTATAAGCATTTTCATTATTATTCCCGGTTCTTCAGTCTCTACCCAGAACATTTCCGAATCTTTGCTCACGATAGATATTTTAAATGGCTCACCGTTTATACTATAACATACCCATTGTCCTGTTTCCCATTTAACAGGTTTATACTTAACATTAGTATTACAGCCTTCCAGGAGTAAAAGGGTAAGTACGTAAAAACCACAGCGTAGTAAATTATTGCTTCTTGTCACCGTTTTGAGTAAAGTTAAACTTCTGCTACTTGGTTGGTTTTAACCGTACTTTTTACCTGGTCCACAAGCTGGGCAAATACCTCAGGCCTTTCTTGCGCAAGCCATGCTAATTCTTTCCTGTTGACCTGGAAGTTTAAAACTTTGAGTGCCGCAATAAATTTACTATAGGGAATACCTTGCTGCCTCACTGCTGCGTTTATCTGTAGTATGGATAGCTGGCGATGAGTTCTTTTCTTCTTCCGTCTATCCTGATAAGCATACATTAAGGACTTCATTACCTGCATTCTGGCTATTCTATAGCAGGAACTTCTCTTTCCTCTGTATCCCTTAGCAAGTTTTAACCATTTTTTTCTTCTGTGCCTTGTTTTTGGACCACCTTTTGCTCTTGGCATAATACTCTCCCTTTAAAAAATAATAGATTCTAAGGTAACAATATTTCTTATATTTGTCAAGAAAATTGAATTTTTTATTTAATCTTCCTGTAGGGTATCAACTTTTGCACCCTTGGTAAATCAGCTTCACTCACGTTTCCCGTCTTCTTTAAGTGTCTTTTTCTCTTTTTTGCTCTGCTTGTCAGCAAGTGAGACTTATTCGCATTTTTCCTCTTTATATCATGCGCTCTTGTTAGGAAGCGTTTTCGGGCTGACCGGTTTGTCTTTATTTTGGGCATATTTACTCCTTTTTGGTATAAGCAATAAATTCATTATTCTGCCGTCAAGTGTAGGGGATTGCTCAACTGAAGCAATATTTTCTAATGCCGCAGAACAGGTCGCAAGAATTTCTCTTGCCCTGTTTGCGTAAATTATTTCCCTACCTTTAAGCATAAGTTTTATCAATACTTTATCTCCGCGAGCCAGAAACTTTTCCGCCTGTTTCAATTTTACTTCTATATCCGCACTCTGGATATTCAAACTTACGTTTACTTCTTTTGTTGTGCTGGTTTTATGTTTCTGCCTGTCGCTTTTATGCTGCTCGTATTTATATTTTCCGAAATCAATTATTTTACAAACGGGAGGTTTATCGTAAGGAGCAATTTCCACTAAATCCAATCCTTTTTCATAAGCCCTTCTCAATGCTTCACTCCTTGATACAACTCCTGCCTGGGTCCCGTCAAAGTCTATAAGCCTGACTTCCGAAACCATAATCCTTTCATTTATTCTTAAATACTTCGGTTTGTTAAAATTTCCCACTTTCCTCCTTTGCTTTTTAAGCGTTTTTCATTATTGGTTATGGCAAATTTACCTGTGGTAAACAGGTATGTTGCGATTTTTCTTTAATTGAATCGATAAAACTATCAAGGCCGAATACACCTGTATCTCCTTTGCCGTGTTCTCTTACGGATACAGTATTTGTATCTTTTTCTTTATTCCCGATTATCAATATGTATGGTATTTTCTTCATACTTGCGTTTCTTATTTTTGCGCCTATCTTTTCTGCTCCAAGGTCTAATTTTACTCTTATGTCATTTGCAAGTAATTTTCCGTTTATGATTTTGGCGTATTCTTCCAATTCCTGTGAGACTGTGGCTATCATAACCTGTGTCGGGGCTAACCAGAAGGGAAACGCTCCGTTATACTGTTCAATGAGACAACCGATAAACCTTTCCATAGAACCAAGTATTGTACGGTGTATCATAATTATCGGGTGCGGTTTATTGTCTTCGCCTACATAGGTTACGTCAAATCTTGATGGTAGATTGAAATCAAATTGTATTGTAGTTGCCTGCCATTGTCTGCCGAGCGCATCTACAAGTTTAATGTCTATTTTAGGACCATAAAACACTGCTTCCCCTTCAGCCCTTTTATATTTTAATCCTCTTTTGTTTAAGACTTCTGCAAGGCTTTGTTCCGCAAGTTCCCATGATTCGTTACTGCCTGCGTATTTGTCTAAATTTTTCGGGTCCCTGACGGATAAATCTATATGATATTCGTTAAAGCCGAAAGTTTTCATCATAAAGTCGGTTAATTCAAGTATATCCGAGACTTCGGATTTTACCTGGTCTTCCCTGCAGAAAATATGCGCATCGTCCTGTGTGAAACCTCTCATTCTTAATAATCCCTGGACGACGCCGGATTTTTCGCATCTGTAAACGGTTCCGAGTTCGGCATATCGTATGGGCAATTCTTTATAACTGTGAATTTTGTTTTTATAAATCAGTATATGGAATACGCAATTCATTGGTTTCAGGACATAATCGTCTCCACCGAATTCCAGTTTGGTCATATGCTCGTAAAACTTCAAATGGCCGGATGTTTCCCATAGTCCTGCTTTTGCTATATGCGGAGACGTTACGATTTGGTATCCTCTTTTTGTATGTTCTTTTTCCCAGAAAGTTTCTATTGATTTTCTTATAATTCTGCCATTTGGAAGCCAGCATACAAGACCGGGACCGACTTCTTCAAAGATTTCAAATATTTCCAGTTCTTTGCCTAATTTTCTGTGGTCCCTGAGTTTTGCTTCTTCAAGTTTTTTTAGCGCATCTTCCAAATCCGCAACTTCAGGGTAACTTATTCCGTATATACGCTGGAGCATTGGGTTTTTTTCGTCACCTTTCCAGTATGCGCCGGCGACACTTAGTAATTTGAATGCTTTAACCATACCGGTAGATTCTATGTGTGGCCCTTTGCAAAGATCCGTAAAATTGCCTTGAGTGTAAACGGAAATAGTCCCTTCTAACTCTTTAATCAGTTCTACTTTGTAGATTTCATTTTGGGATTGGAAAAGTTTTAATGCTTCCTCTTTATTTATTTCTTTTCTTTCGAATTTATAGTTTGCTTTTATGATTTCCTGCATTTTGGCGGATATTTGTTTAAGGTCGTCTTCGATAAACTTATGTTTCAGGTCAAAATCATAGTAAAAACCGTTATCTATGGCAGGCCCGATTCCCAGTTTGGTATCGGGAAACAATTCTTTTACTGCGGCGGCAAGTATATGAGAAGTAGAGTGCCAGTATGTCTTCATTTCTTCTTCGTTAAAGTTATTCATAATAATATAAACATAATTTTTAGGAACATACCCATAATATGCCATATTGTCAAGAATAATCGTCAAGCAGAGAACAGAAAGTAGAGTTAGTTTAGTTAGTGGCGTTAGTTTAGTTAGTAAAAGATGGAACAGAAAACGGGTAGTCTTAAAGAAAGTTTTGCCAAGGTTAATTTTAATCCGTTAATTTTTAATTTAACTCTTGACAGAACACAAAAAAAATGTTAAATGAAAAATAATGTTGCTTTTTTACATCTTAACGCAAATAAGTACAGTTTCTTTAGCCACTACTCCCGGATTAACGATTATTCCTCCGTCAGAAGTTAAAGCATATGATAATCCTAATGATGACGGGAAGAGGGTAAATATTGAATGGACTTTATCGTCGAACGATTCTTTAATTAGCGGGTATGAAATATGGCGTTCAGAGGCAAAAGATTCAGGATATTACAAAGTAGGATATATAGGCCGAAAGAACTCATATTATCAGGATGTAATGGATGTCAAGGAAGGGGTTACATATTATTATGAAGTAAGGTGCAGGACTTCAAATTACGAATATTCTGAATTTACCTCTCCATCCGGGGGAGTAACTTCTTCTTCACAATGGTATAACACGGAGAAAACGAATGTGATGGTCGGGCTATTAGTATTTTCATTTATAGTTTTGTTTGCTATTTTTCAGGCGAGAAAAGGGAAGAAGTTATTCATTCGTAAAATTAGCGGTCTTGATGCGCTTGATGAAGCCGTAGGCAGAGCTACCGAAATGGGGAAACCCGTATTATATGTCCCGGGATTGGGTAGTGTCGGGGATATTGCGACTATTGCGGCTATAAACATTTTGTCTCAGGTTGCAAAAAAGACGGCAGAGTACAATACGCCGATCCTTGTTCCTAATTGCGACCCCATAGTAATGAGCGTTGTGCAGGAAGTTATAAAAGAAGCATATCTTGAAAAAGGAAGACCGGAAGGTTATAATCCGGATAATATATTTTATTTAGTTGGCAGTCAGTTTCCTTATGCCGCAGGCGTGGGTGGAATTATGATGAGAGAAAAACCCGCAACCAATTTGTTTATGGGGTATTTTGCGGCAGAAGCGCTTATTTTGGCCGAGACAGGAAACATAAGCGGTGCGGTTCAGATTGCGGGAACCGATGCAGTCACCCAGTTACCTTTTTTTATAACATCTTGCGATTATACGATTATGGGAGAAGAATTATATGCGGCATCTGCTTACCTTTCACAGGAACCTATGCTTGTAAGCAGTATCAAAGGACAGGATTATAATAAGTTGATTTTAATATTTTTCTTAATACTTGGCAGTATTTTTGGGTTAATGGGTAATACTTTTATATTAAACTTATTTCATAACTAAATAAAATATGCGAAAAGCTATACCACTCAGAATCTGTTTGGTTGCCGGTGTTGTAATGATAGTACAATTCTTTATCCCGCATAATTATTCACAAACTGTTTATAACTATACATTAGATTGGATAATGGTATCGGGTATATTTGCTATCGTTATAGGGTTACACAGTAACTTCCATCTTCATATCACAAGAATTGTTCGCAAGAGAAAAGGTTGGGGGTATAATGTAGTAACTATGGTTGCCACATTGTCTATGGCTTTTATTGGCATTGTATTCGGGGTAGGTTCGGATTCTTTGTTTATGAAAATTTATAGAAATATACAGGTTCCTATGTCTGCAACGATGTTTTCTCTACTTGGATTTTTTATGGCATCAGCTGCATTCAGGGCGTTTAGAGCAAAAACCAAAGAAGCAACCGTTTTGCTTATTATAGCGTTAATAGTAATGGTGGGCAGAGTTCCTCTTGGATATTTTTTGTGGCCTCATTTTCCGGATGTCGTTGAATGGATAATGATGTATCCTAATATGGCAGCCCAAAGAGGTATTGGACTTGGAATAGGACTTGGAGCAGCGGCAATGCAATTGAAAATACTACTTGGAATAGAAAGAGGATGGCTTGGAGGAGCAGGGGACTAGAAATATTATGTGGAATAAGTTGTTAAATCTTGATAGAAGGTGGATATTTGTCGTTACGTCTATATGTGTTATAGTGCCCTTCCTTTTGCCTATAGGGTTTCCTACGAATATAACACCGCCAACGCAAAGTATTTATGATAAAATAGAATCTACACCCAAAGATGGACCCGCAGTCATTGTATCTTTTGATGCTGATGCGGCAGCGCTTCCCGAACTTTATCCAATGGCGGTATCATTAATAAGGCATTGTTTTGTGAGTAACAAGAGAGTCATATTGTGGGGTATGAATATGGAGGGGGTAGGAATAATTCAGATGGCACTTGTGGATGTAAAAAAAGATTTCCCCGAGAAAAAATCAGGTGTAGATTATGTGCTTATGCCATATTTACCATTCCCGGCAATAGTTGTTATGAAAATGGGTGAGGATATTCATAAAGCGTTTAATACGGATTATTATGGTATGACGATAGACTCGTTGCCAATGATGAAGGATATAAGAAATTTTGACCAGATTTCACTTGTTGTGTCTATTACAGCAGCAAGCGCATGGGCAGTATGGGTATCTTTTGCAAACCAGAAATATGGTTGTAATGTAGCGACAGGAATTACTGCAGTAGGGGCTCCCGATTGTTATCCTTATCTACAGACGAAACAACTTATAGGTATGCTTGGTGGTATGAAAGGGGCGGCTGAGTACGAAACATTGGTTGAAAAGAAAATAGCGGGAGATGGTTTAACTTTCAAGACAAGAAAAGCCGCCTGCATTGGTATGGATACGCAGTCTGTTGTTCACATTGTAATGATAATATTTATAATGCTTGGCAATATAGCATATTTTGTAGTAAGGAGACAGAAAAATGTCGCATGATATATGGGTGTGGTTAGCCGCCATTCTTACGCTTTGTATTTTATCTTTTCTTTATAAGGATAACCCATTTTATAAATTTGCCGAATATTTGTTAATAGGAGTATCGCTTGGTTTTATTATTGCCCTTGATTGGTACAATATAATTATTCCAAAGATATGGATACCATTGAAACATCAACACCAATATCATTTGTTTATACCTGTTTGTCTTGGTTCGTTATATATTTGTAGGTTATTCCCGAAGTATGCGTGGTTATCAAGATGGCCTATAGCTTTTGCTTTAGGTGCAGGAATTGGTATGGGATTACCGCTTACTTTACAGGCGGGAATATTTAAACAGATACAATCAACAATGTTAAGCAGTTATTCAATTAGCGGTATTATAGCTTTTATCGGGGTAGTGGCAACGCTTATATACTTCTATTTTTCGGCAGAGCACAAAGGTTTTGTTGGCGGAGTGGCCAGAACGGGTATATGGTATGTAATGATTTCTTTCGGCGCAATATTTGGATATACCGTTATGGCACGAATGTCTTTGATAATCGGACGGTTTGAGTTCCTTTTACATAATTGGCTTGGCGTAATAAAGTAGTTCTTCTTTTATTCTTCTTATTCTCATATGAATTCCGGGGAATGTCCAAAATTCTAGGACGCAGATTTTCCCTCTGGATAACAAGCTCTAAGTAATCCAAGAGCTTGTAATCGCAGATGAACAGGATAAAAACAAATGCCAAATCAACCCCAAAGTTCAAAGCAGAAAACACAGAGAACCTAACAGAGTCCAGGGAATCGGATAGAATTTCCTAAAAACTAAAGTTTTAAGGGGCTTCTACCGGATAAGTTAAAGTAACTTCCTGACGGAACAAACTTTAATTAGCAGAAAAGCGATTTTTGGTTGAGAAACTAACAAATAAGAAGAGAGTTTCAGGGAGCGGAAGAAATGAATTTTTAGTTTAGGGGGTTCTTGTTAAAAGGGACTTTACATTCCCGTTAAAAGCCTGAAACAAAAAGTAATAATAGGCATAAGTATAAGATTTATAATGCCTATTGTTAAGAGGAATATCAGTATAAAAAAACCATAAGGTTCTATTTTTAAGTATTTTTCTTTTGCTTCATAAGGTAATATTTCTGCGAGAATTTTGGACCCATCTAACGGTGGTACCGGAATGAGATTAAAGAATGCAAGTAATAAATTTATTAGTATCCCGTAGCTTATAAAAGGGTTTGAAATGTGAAAGAATCGTATAAGAATAGATAATATAATTGCCAATCCGAAGTTGCTTAGTACTCCTGCAGAACTTACCCATAACATATCTTTCCGTAGATTATTAAAGTTATAAGGGTTTATAGGGACAGGTTTTGCCCATCCGATCATTATACCTGAGTGTGTTAAAAGCAAAAAAAGCGGTAAAATAATTGTGCCGAGAAGGTCTATATGTGGGATAGGATTAAAAGTAAGCCTGCCTGCATCTCTTGCAGTAGAGTCTCCTTTTTTCAGCGCTATAAATCCGTGAGCTATTTCATGAACTATAACAGAGAAAAAAAGAATTAGAAAATATAATAATTTTTCGACAATTAACATAAGGAACTAAATAACGCTACAGCAGTAAAAATCTAACCACTAACCTTTTCCAAAACAAGTCTTCCGTTTCGCTCCACCACCGCCAAGGCGGGGTGTCGTTTCACTCCAGATTGAAATCCCTAATCCACGTGAAGTGGAAAGGACTTTCAACTAGCCCAGTCCGCCTGAGGCGGATCGCAAAGTCTAACTAATAAGATAATATATTCCCGAATTCTCTTAAAAAACTAACTTTAAAGAATAACCCGGATAAGTTCATAGGAACATCAAACCATTCGGGGGCTTGTGTACTATCCTGTTTAGTTTCGTAATCTTTCGGTAAGTCTGGTAAATCTGCAGATTGTACATATTTATATCCCATAGAGAATTCTACTGCTAATCTTGGAGTTGGGATAAATTTAAGACTTGCTTTAACGACAGGTCCAGACATCATTCCTGATATGGGTATAGTGCAATTACTATCAGTTGCTGGTATCGCAATACCGAGAGAATCAAAAGCAGGACGATTATAATCCACCAGAGCCAGTTCATATCCTCCATTGATATAGAAATAAAGTAATGCCGGTAAAAGATAAATTCTATATCCAAAGAGACCGTCTACGGATTTTATTTCCAGGCTTTGTTTTCCGTCATACGATTTTTTTTCCGGGCACCATGTCCCATCCACAGAGACTAAAAATCTTTCCAGAAAACTTGAGCGGGCTTCTACTCCAATGATGTAATTTGAGTGTATTCTAGATTCTCCCTTCTTTACCAGCCATGTATTCAGTTCTTTCAGGGAAGCATTATAATAACCACCACTGAAGCCTATAGCTCCATTAAAGTTTAGTAAAAAAAGTAAAATGTTTATCATGGCTCTACATACCCAAGTGAGAAAGCCATTGTGATTACTTTTGGTTTGCAAACTTTATAACATAACCCACAACCTATACATTTTTCAAGTATTACTTTATGTTGGTTGTCTTGCAATCCATCAATAGCTTTTGTTGGGCATACCTCCTTACATTTTTCACATCCTGTACAATTACTTCCGATTATAGCTTTGGGGCGTGCTTTTAATTTATCAACTATAGCATGAGTCGAGCATTTGGATATACATATTCCGCAGTTCTTGCATAACTCAAATTCTATTTCCGCACGTCCATTTTTAATATCTATTGCCTTATAAGGGCAATTACGAACACATAAACCACAGACAATACAACCTACTTTACAAACTAACTTTTTAGTAAGATGGGATTCAGAAGAGTTACACCCTATATAAAGTTTCTGTTCTTTGGGTATAAGGATAAGTATGTTTCTTTGGCAAGCTTTTACGCATAGTCCGCATCCTGTGCATTTTTTCTCATCTAAGACAGGTAATCCATTTTTTCCCATACTAAGTGCGTTAAAACTACAAACCTTGACACAATCTCCGAATCCGATACAACCATAGGTGCAGGATAGAGGCCCGGACGATACTATATTAGCAGCATCGCATCTCATAATACCCCGGTATTCAAATCTTTGAAAGGTCTCTTTTTTCCCGCCGACACATTGTAATGCGGCAACTTTATGTTCAGATACTTCTATAGATAATATTTCTGATAGCTTTTGTGTAAGCTCATCACCTCCTACAGGGCATTTTCCAATTTCTGTTTCATTTTTTACTAATGCTTTGCCGTATCCTTTACAATCTACGAATCCACAAGTGCCACAATTTACTTTAGGCAGACAGTCCAGTATTTGAGACTCCTTTTCTGAGGTAAGTATGCTTAATTTTGCATAAGCAATAGCAAGTATCGTTGAAAATACTGCTCCAAAACTACCAAGTATTAAAACACTTTGTAACATATCTTAATTTTTTGTACCAAATCCTTGATTGATGCCCCTTAAGAATTCCTAAAATGTTTTTTTAGTAATTCTTCTAAATCAGGTTTTGTTGTTTCTTTTAACTCGTATTTTACCCTGATTCCGGGTTTGTTTATATCTATAAACCTTAACAAATCTATAGGAGTAGCAATTACAACAATATCGCAAGGAGTATTGTTTATAACAGTCTTAAGTTCATCTATTTGTTTGGCGCTATATCCCATAGCAGGCAACACTGCTCCGGTAGTGGTATATTTTTTATAAGTTTCCAGTATGGAACCTATTGCATAAGGTCTTGGGTCTACTATTTTTTTCGCCCCAAATCTCTTTGCTGCCACAAATCCTGCCCCGTATGCCATTCCTCCATGTGTAAGTGTTGGGCCGTCTTCAACTATAAGGACAGATTTGTTTTTTATTAAAGAGGGGTTATCCATAGTTACAGGAGATTCTGCTTCAATTATTGCTGCCCCGGGATTCATTTCATTAATATTGGCTCTTACCTTATCTACAGATGCTCTATCCGCGCTGTCAATTTTATTTATTACACTTATATCAGCCATACGTAAACAGGTTTCTCCTGGGTGATAAAGAACTTCGTGCCCTGCTCGCAATGGGTCTGCTATCGTTATCAGAAGGTCCGGTTTATAAAATGGGAAATCGTTATTTCCGCCATCCCATATTATTACATCGGCTTCTTTTTCTGCCTGTTCAAGTATTTTACCGTAATCTACTCCTGCATATACAATTATGTTTCTATCTATAAGTGGTTCAAATTCTTCCATTTCTTCAATAGTGCAAACTTTAAGGTCGTCATAAGTTGCAAATCTCTGAACTATTTGGTTTTTAAGGTCTGCATAAGGCATAGGATGCCGTATTACAACGATTTTTTTATTTAAAGAAAGCAAAATATCTGCTATCCTACGTGTGGTCTGTGATTTTCCGCATCCTGTGCGAACAGCTCCGGTAGCTATAAGAGGCTTGGAAGATTTTATCATTGTATCTTTAGGCCCGAGTAACCTGAAATCCGCACCGCATGCTAATGCAATAGAAGCTTTGTGCATAACGTATTCGTGAGGAACATCGGAATATGCAAACACTACGGAATCTACATCGTATTTTTTTATAAGTTCTACCAATTTATTTTCACTATAAATAGGTATGCCTAATGGGTATAAATCACCACAAAGTTCTTTTGGATAAGGTCTGTCTTCAATATCAGGAATTTGTGTTGCAGTGAAACATACTACTTCATAAAACGGGTTATTGCGGAAATAAGTGTTAAAATTGTGAAAATCCCTACCCGCAGCACCCATAATCAAAACTTTCTTGCGCATAGTACCTCGCTAATCCCTTAAAATAAGGCTTTATTTATTTCTTTTTATAATTATGTATGATATTAAATCTTATCTTATTGTCAAGATTAAAATGGATAATAGAAAAACATAATTAGTTTTTCTTGAAATTAGTTACAAATAGATAAGAAATATGCAATAAAATTGTTTTTAAAGACATAAGAAAAATAAAAACTTGACTTATAAAAATTATTATATTTTATTATACTATTAATGTAGTGGAATTTTAGGAGGGAAAAAATGTATCTTTTTGCGATTATAGTTATATTTATGATTGGGATATTCGGGATTATTTTTGGCGCCCAGAATACATCAGTAGTAACGGTTAAATTATTTAGCGCTAGTTATAGTATACCGCTTATATCTGTTATAATTATATCTTTTTGTGCCGGTGCCGTTCTTGCTTTTATACTTGCAATTATAGATGAAATAAGATTAAGAGGAAAGATAGGCAAGCAGCAAAAAGAAATGGAACACTTAAAAAAAGAACTTGGAACATTGAAGATTACAAGTGTTGTTGGAGAAGATGATGCTGATTTATCCGATAGTAAATAGGGAATAAAAGATGAGAAAAATAACCAATATTGAAAAAATTTTATTTGCTCAAACTTCTGAAGAGGAAGAAAAGACATTAAAAGAAATTATACAGGTAGACCCGACAAATGTTATTGCCTGTATAAGATTGGGAAATCTGCTAAGAGAGAGAGGAGATTATACCGATGCATTGAAATTACATAAGAGTTTGCTTGTTGAGCCTGTGGCAGAATTTAAAAAAGAGATTTATGTTAGTATGATAAAAGATTGTATAAGAGCAAAAAAAGATAAACTTGCCGTACCTTTTGTAAAAGAACTTCAAAAGATAGTTTCAAAGGATTATAGTATTCTTGAATTTTTATATAAATTCTATGAAGAGTTTTCATACTGGGATGAGGCGATAGAATTAAGAAAAAGGATTCTTGCCCTAAAAGGTAAAACGGATAATGAGAGTCTCGCCATTTTATATGCAATATGGGGTAATTCTTTGATAGAATCAGGAGATACGGAAAGAGGCATAAAACATTTTAAAGAAGCATTGGTTTTAGATAAATTGTGTTTGCCTGCTTTGTTATTGCTTGGAGATTTTTATTATGAAAGTGGGGAAGAGGAAAAAGGAATTGAACTCTGGCAGCAAGTCGTTGAAAATTTGCCTACTTACGCTTTTGTTGCTTTTGAAAGGCTTGAAAAAGCGTATTATGTAGGACACAATTATTCTAATCTTCTCTCGTCATATACTTCTTTTTTGAAACATCATCCGGACAACGTTCATGTATTGGTAAGGCTTGCCGAAATTTATGAAAAAATGGGTGAGGACGAAGAAGCAATTGATTTACTTGAAAGAGCAGGAGAAGTTAGTCCTTCAAATTTGCTTATTATGAAAACTTTATTTAAGTTCTATTATAACAATAATAGATATGAAGATATGTTTAAAAAAGGAACCGAATTATTTTCGCTTTCCTCCCCTCAATATAAAGATTTTAAGTGTTGTAAATGTGGGATGCAGTTCACAAAATTTGATTTCAGGTGTAGTAATTGTAAAAACTGGCTTACAATAAAGTAACGCTTCTTTTGTTTCACCTCTGATGTCGATTGTAAACTTTAAGTGACCGTGGATTTTCACGGATATAGAAAAAAGTTTTTCTATCAAACAGCCCTGCTTCATTTTCTGCCCAACAGAATTGTTATGTAGTAAATTATGGGCTAAAGCCCCGGAGACTTTTTGGGCTTGGTCTCCTCTAAAGGACGGGGTAATTTTAGAACAATTAACCGATTTATTTATGATATTTCAAATTTAAAATGGATTTTACTAATAGTTATAACAAGCAGGGATTTATTAGGATTTTGGATATACTCTACCCCTTATTAGCCAGACTATTTTTTATCTATGGGAATTATGGTTGGCGTAACAAAGATTATGAGGTCAGTTGTGTTTTTGGAAACAGCTACGGATTTAAACAATCTGCCTAATAATGGGATTCTGCATAAAAAAGGAATACCTGAAACTATTTTTCCTGTTTTCTCTTTTATTATTCCACCGATGACTGCAGTTTGATTATTGTTTACCATAAGAGTTGTTTTTGCTTCTTGGGCGAGAATAATAATTCCCTGGTCGGAGGTAGCTTCTGAAGATATATCCGATACTTCAGGATGAAGTTCCAAAACTATCTGATTATCCGGGTTTATATGTGGGGTTACGGTAAATTTTAATGCTACATCATAAAATTCTATAAGTTTATTTCCTGAACGGTCAAGTGTAATTATAGGTATTTTTTTACCTGAAAGTATCATTGCTTCTTCATTGTCCATTACTGCTATTTTAGGTTGAGAAAGAATATGCGCTTTATCTTGTGTTTCAAGCATCGTAATTAAAGCTCCAATACTTAAATCTTTTAGCAGAGTTCCAAATGTAACCTGTCCTGCCAAAGGAGTCAGCGCTTTAACTTCTCCCGTTATGGAAGAATTTATATCACCCGTAGGTATTATTCCTCCCGTTTTCCATGCGATTCCCATTTGGTCTACGACTTTATGGTCTATTTCAACTATTTTAGCCTCTATCATTACTTGTGGAGTAGGAATATCTACTTCATTTATAAGTTTTTCCGCGCGGTATATGGCTTCCGGGACATCCGTGATAATCAGGGAATTGCTGCGTTCATCGGTCTTCGCTTTACCACGCTCGGTTAACATTGAAGATATAGAACTTTCTATTTTTGAAGCTTTTGCATATTTCACTCTTAAAATTCTTGTCTCAAGCCCCATAATTTCTCTTTGGTTTTTACTTTCTTCCATAGTCATAACGCCGATAATATCTTTGTCTTCAACTGCCGTTAGACCATGTACCCTTAAAACAGTCTGGAAGGCTCTATCCCATGGAACACCTGCAAGTTGTATTGTTATTGTCCCGGCTACTTTTTCCGATGCCACAATGTTTACGTTTCCAAGCCTGGAAAAAGTTCTTAAAACCGTTCTTATGTCTGCATTTTCAAAAGATAAAGAAACTAAAGTTTGTCGTTCAGCTGCATAAATTTTATTTCCTGCTATAGTAAGTAATGTCAAAGTTAATCCCAGTATACAGATTTTTATTATTTTCACTTTTCCTCCTTATCGCTTCTTTCTTCTTTAGGTAGTAATTTTAGTGTTATTCTTTTTATGCCTCCAAATCCGTGCAAAGCAAAAGCTACATTATCTTTTTCTATTTTTTCCACTTTACCGTTCCAGACTCTATCTCCTTCGGATAAGATATAGCCTTTCCCATTCGGGTCTTGCGCTAAAGCGTATCGACTGTTAGGACTCCACATTATACCAACAATTGTAGCGACACTTACATCAAGCAGACTGTCACTGTGACCTTCTACTCCAAGCCATGGTCTGAACGGGTCTCTTTTGCCTCTGGAATTATAGCAAAAAGTTTCTTTTTTGGGGGCGGTAGTGTCTTGCATAACTATTGTGTCTGTTTCGTTGACAACGGAAGTAGAATCTTTTAATTCATTTTCCACAGTATTTATAGGAACTTCAGACGGTATATTTACGGCTTTTTCTCCAGGGGTATTTGGTGTAGAAACAGTTGGTGTAGAGGCGGAAGGATTTTTTGCAAATTTAATTTCCAGTCTGTTTTCTTCATAAGTTGTTAAATATTCTATTGGCCGAGAAAGGTCTATTACCACTCTTGTAACGGGGGTAGGTAGAGGTTTGTATTGACTGGCTCTAATTGAAACAAGAGGAAAGTTAACTAAGTTAAATTCTTCTTTTGCTCTTAATTTACAGGTTGCGTTTTCAAAGTCTATTACTATGCGTTCCGGATTATGAAAAGAAATGGTTTTATAATTATATGCATCCGTAAAAATAGTTATTCTTGCTTCTGAAGCGTCATCCTGGAATTTTACCTTATCTACGGTTGCTCCCTGTAAATTAGTTGCAATAATTATAGAGAGATTTATTGTAAAAAATAATTTTTTCATTGCATGGCCAATATCATTTTTTCTTTGTTATTTTTGATGAATCAACGAAAGATGGATTTGATGGGAGTGTATATGCGGTAGCTATGAAATCTACTTCCGTATACCTGTCTGCTTTTTTATTTGTGCTTAATTTGAATTTACTAACATTTACAAGTCTTTCTAATGCTGTTATTTTTGACAAGAAATAACCTAATTCGTGATAAGTGCAGTTTATTTTAATTTGAACCGGATTTTCTTTGTAAAAATTTGTTTGTTGTCCTCCTGGAAGTGGTTTAAACAACAAGAACTGAACATTGCTAAGTCTTCCTGCTTCAGCGATTCCTCTAAGCAGGTATGGCATTTCTTCTTCGCTTGGCAGGCATTTTGCGAGTGAATTCCATTGGTTTGTCATAGAATCCACAGCTATTCGAACACTTTTATATCTATTTACATAGCCTTTTGAAGTATCTAATAGCTTTGACACCTCCGAATGTTTTTTATTGAGTTTGGTTATAGATGTGGACTTAGGTTTAAATAAAAAATTAACGAATAAAAATACAAGAAGAACAACGAGCAAGCAGGATAATAATAATTTTTTCTTTACATCATTTGTCATTGTAGGTAATAATTTATTTTAAATATAACCTGTTGTCAAGCATATTTTTTATTTATGTTATAAATTGAAAATATTGTTCCCGGAGAGATTATTTTTTTAGTGAAGTATAATTATTTTTTCTACGACTTTAGCTTTTTCAGGAATCGTGCAGGCAATAAAATAAACACCTGTCTTAAAGTTGCTTATATCACGGGTTAAAATAAAATTAGAACTTGTTATGTCAAACGAAGATAATTGCATTATTCTACCGGTTAAGTCATATATTTCTAACTTTCCTCTACCACCGATTGTAGCGCAGGATATGTGCAAGTTAATAAATTTTGTGCATACCGGAGAGTTAGAAAATATTTTCAGATTATTTGCAGATGAATTTTTCTCTTCTATGCTTAATCCGCTGATTTTTATTTTTGCATAATGAATGGGGTTGTTATAATCGGTATAAGGGACTAATTGATGCCACCAACCGGTATAATTATTATTTGTTTGTGTATAAATGAAGCATCCTATGGAATCACTTGTCATTGTGAGTTCATAGGGTTTATTCCCTTTGGGAAGTTTGAGCTCCATCCCTTCATTTCCAATAGCTACAAGTGAATCCGGGACATTGTAAACATTGGAGTAAAAATCATAGAATTTATTTGCACCCTGGGTAAACAGGTAATGTCCCTCGTTGGGGTCCCACTTATTGTTGCCGTTGTCGTCAATGTATATTCCGACTTTGCTTATCAGGGAAGATTTTATACCGATAAACAAAGCTTCAGCATTATTCATAAAATAAAGTTTGCAAGTGTTTATAGAATCTCTTGTGTCTACACCCGATATGTCCGAGCCATCTATTACATTTGCATTGTTCCATTCCGCGCTGTCTATTGTTCCATCTACTGTTGGGGGAGAAGCAGAAATACCTGAAGACAATGAAGTAATTATGGGAAAGGATATAAGATTTTGTTTTAAGGTGTCATTTATTTTATTACCATCGGATAGGAGTTCGGTATAAACCCGAAGTTTATAGTTATTTCCTTTTTCTCCTATAAACATAGGGTTAAAACTTATCTGTATTATTGAGTCCGGTTTGATTAAGCTAAGATTTTTTTCATCCTGGTAGATAATAGTTCCTGCGGATTCAGCTATGCATTTAATCAGGAAATTGTTTTCTTCATATATCCCATAATTTTTAATATTAGCAACGGGTGTAATTTGTGTATCCGGTGGGATAATTGTTTGCAATTTTATTGAAATGGGAGAAATATCACTATAGGGTTTTTCTATAATTCCGACATTATCAATGAACCACCCGGTGTTATTTCCTATGCCGTCCGATATAAAATAATATTTTATTAAGACCGAGTCCCATGGAGGCAAGTAAAAATAAGTATTTTCCCATTGTTCTGAATTTCCTGTGAATACAGGTTCCTGTACAATTCCCCCGGGAGGATCCATAATTATTGAAGTATCGTATCCCGAGAGAGGAGAAAGCAATTGCCAATTTATGGAATCGCGAGAGATCTTTATATTTCCTCCATCACATAGATATTCGGTATTATAAAAATGTCGTATAACCAGAGTTGGATTGGAAAAATTGTAATTTTTAATTTTTAGCCAGGACGATAGTAATGTTAACTTTGCGTTGTTCGGGTACAAGCTGTCTATTTGCGTCCCGAAGCAATTATTTAATGAATTAGGTATGAACTGTGGATTTACAAATGTCCAGTTTCCTTGATAGTTACCGGAATCCAATAGAAAGTCTTCATAATAACCATTGTAATTCTGAACAATAAGTCGTATTGTCCAATTATATTTAGTTGTTTGTTTCCAACCCTGGCTGTTTGAATAGTAATAAGAGTTTCCTGTTGGGAAAGTTGTATCGCCTCCTATTCCGGGATACTCTGTCATATTTAATACAAACCATATTGGTATAGTATCACTGATGTTTGTTTTGATGGGGGTAAATTTCCATTCTCCCATAGAGGAATAAACAGTATCTGTTTCAGTTAAGGGTTGAGTGATATAGGGAAGTTCATTTTTTTCGTAGCATAAGCTTGCATAGTTAAAACCTCCCGGGTGATCAGCAAAAATAAGAATTCCTATGGTTCTAGATGGGGCATATGGAAGTGAGAACTTTACTGCTATTTTATCATCGTTGTAATTCCCTACGATATGAAAGGCATCAATTTGACTATTCTCATATTTTAGTGTATCAGTAGTTAAAAGCAATATAAATAGGAGCATATATAAAACTTAACACAAACTGGGGGAAGAAAATAATAATATAAAAATGCTAAAAAGGATTCAGTTCTAGTGCTTAATTCCTCTTCTTCGTCCTGCAGCACGTTCTCCTTTATACTTGAGTCCTTTTTCTCTCTTATAACCGGCCATCTCAGTTTCACTCTGGAATATGGCGCCACCATTTACGATTAAGTTTTTGCAATAAGCGGAACCAACTAGAACAGCATTTGTATCTAACTGAATTTTTCCGATTGCCTGAACTTTTCCTTTAACATAACCCTGGACTATGACATCATAAGCCATAAGGCTATCGCATTCTACATATCCTGTTCTTGTAACAACAACAACTCCATTTGCCAATATCGCACCCTTAACTCTACCTTTTACAGTAAGATTTCCCTGTGTTTCGATAATACCTTCAAAGTCTGAATCTTCCTGAAGGGTTGGATAGTTTGCACCGAAATTCTGTTCGGTTGCCTGACCGTCTCCGGTATCTTCAGCATATTCTTCTTGTTTACGAGAAGCACATCCCAATACTAACACCAACAAACCCATCAAAATTAAATGCTTTTTACTCATTTCTTCCTCCCATTTAGAAGACAAGAGAGATTATTTTAATAATAATTCCTTTAATAACTACGTCTGGTTCTAGTTTTAGCTCTTTTTACAGCTTTGGTTTTCTTTGCAACTACCGTTTTCTTTCCTTCTACTGTTTTAATTTCGCCCATAGAAGTTTTTGTGCTCATCATTGCACCTTTTTCTACTACAAGATTCCTGCACATAGCTTCTCCTGTGACAACAGCAGTCGGTTTTAAAACTAATTCTTCAGATGCCCAAACGCTTCCATCCACTCTGCCTTTAACTATTCCTGTTACGGTTTCTACGTTGCCTCTTATTTCACCTATTTCGGAAACCTGAATATCATCATCCAAAATGGCTTTGCCTTCAAGGATACCATCGATTTTTACTTTTCTTCCATAAAAAGTGCCTTTAAAGACGGCTTCTGAAGGGATAAGGCTGTATCCACCTTGAGACTGGACTTCTTCTGCTTGAGTTTCATCGGTAGCGCCTTCTTCTGTATATCCTAAATCCTCTTCGCCGGTATACTCATCTTGAGCAACTATTAAACTCGAACCTAATAGTAAAACGAAAACTAATAACAGCTTTTTATACATCCGTCACCTCCCAAAAATTTGTTTTAAAAATAATATTATCATAAATAGAAAAACTTAGTCACTTTGTCAAGCTTTTTTTGAAAAACAATTTTTAAAATCCTATTTTTTGCAACTAACTTGCAACTAACTATAGTATTAATAAAGGACACAATAATGAAATTTATAAGATTGTAAAGGATTTTTTTTAAAAACTACAATTAAGTTTTTTCTTGACACTAAAGCGAACCGAATTAGGTTATTGAAATGATTAAAGACAGGAAATATTAACAGATTATTGTGGTTTGATGCAGGGATGAGTAGAAAAAATTTCAAATATTTCAAATAGGTTTATAGGATAAATTAGAAAACAAGGGTAAAATATTTTTAATACATTTTCTTGTTAATTTAATTTTTTATAACAATTGTAACTAAATGTTGGCAAACTTTTTTAATCTTCCTCATACAATGAAAAAAAAGGAGGGAGATTTTTTTATAGTTAGTATTATACTACTTATTGCATTTATACTCAGATTCTATAAATTAGATGTTCATTCCTACCGTGCCGATGAAGTAGAGAGAATACTTTTTGCTTTAAAACCAGTAATAGAGATATTCAAAACGGATTTTCGTTCACCTATGTATTGTTTTATATTACACTGGTGGATTAGAATTTTTTCAGATTCGGAAATTGCAACTCGCTTACTTTCTGTTTTATTGAATGTTTTTACGATTATTCCTTTATATGCTCTTGTGTATAGATTGCGGGATAAGAAAACGGCTCAAATTTTTAGTATATTCATAGCGGTTTCGCCTTATTATATTTTACATTCAAGGATTGCGGAGAATTTTTCAATATTTTTGCTTTTCATTTCATTGTCCGTTTTGTTTTTTATAAAAATATTTGAAGATAAATTTAGTATTAAAAATTCAATCTTTTATGCATTTTCAACTATTTTTATGCTGTATTCCAGCCCAACCGGGTTGGTTATATTGTTATTTGAGTGGGTATGGTTTTTCCAGAAGTGGCGATTTACAAGAATGACTTTAAGAGTATGGCTTATTATTCAGAGTTGTATTTTCTTAGTCTATACTCATTGGTTATCTTTAATTTTTTCGGAACTTTATTCCGGCTGGGCAGCATTTGATCGACTGTCCCTAAAAGGTGGATTTATAGGCAGACTCGCATATGCAATTTACAGTTTTACCATAGGACAGACTATTTATCCCTGGAATTGGAGGCTTGTCATTCCGGTGATAATTATATTTGCAGTTATTAGTATGTTTGCAATCAGGACATTAAAAGGAAAATACAGGATAGTATCATTTATTGTCCCTTTATTTATTATTGGTTTATTACCTGTTTTTTCAAATCGTGGGGCGCCGGAATATTGTATTGGGTCATCCATAGCTTATTATATATTTATTGCCGTGGGTATTTCTGTTTTAAAAAAACGGTCTCTTGCGCTAGGTGCGATTATTCTCATTTATTTAAATGGTTGCTCGATTTTTAATTTATATAAAGACAGGGAATATTTAAATCAAAGTTTTACCGATGACTGGCGCAAAGTTGCGTATTTTGTGAATAATGTTGTTGACTCTTATCCCGAATATATAAAAAATGATTCGTTAAATTTGTCTTCACCGCCGGAGCGGAATGTCCCATTCACTATAGTGGTTTATAGACCGGGACCTTTTATGTGGTATTATAAAAAAGCAGGACGTTCCACGAATAAAACATCAGGCGTTGACTCTTTAAAAATGGCGTTTTACAAATCAGTTTCCCGTAATTATCCCAGAGTTCCAAGTCCAGTCGTTGTTTTTAAACCATCTCATCCGAATCTGGTTATAAAGAAAGCTATGAATACGAATATAATATTCGTAGAAAACATAGAAAGCGGTTCTTTTGCTTATGAGAAAAAAGGGTTAAGTGTTTTTAGTAAATGGCTTAATGCTAATTGCAATCAGTTATTTGTTGCAAATTTTTGGGAAGATAAAGGATATAAAGAAAAAAAGAAATTATTAAAAAGAGATTTGCCGGAATACAGGATGAAGGTTTCGTTGTATACTCCAAAAGTTTTACCGGTTAAATAAAACAGGTAAATTCCCTAATTTATTAACTTATAGAATATGAAAACAACAACGGATTTATTTTTAATAGGCATTACGCTTGCGTGGGGACCATGTTTTTGTTCCTGCACTCCGTTGGTTTTGACATATCTTGTCGGAACAGGTGTGGAAATTAAAAAAAATTGGTTTAGAGTGTTTATAGAGGTGCTGGTATTTTGTCTGACCAGAACTATTGTATATATTTTGATAATAGTTATTGCATTTTTAGTCGGGCATAAAATAATAAGAAGCTGGTATGAAATCGGGTACGGGAAGTTTTTGTATTATATCACAGGGTTCATTACTATAATATTTGGTATTGTTTTGTTACTTGGTAAAAAGGAGAGTAATAATTTTTGTTCAAGATTTTTATGCAATACCAGGAATAAAATTACTAATATATGGGGAGTAGCTTTATTGGGGATTGCTGTGGGAATAGCGCCGTGTATTCCTTTGTTCGGGGTTGTTAATTATGTAGTATTTGAAGCGAAAAATTTGTCACAGGCGATTCTTTATGCCGGGTGTTTTAGCGCGGGAATGCTTTTAAGTCCTTTAATACCTCTTGGCATAATAGCAAGCGCAGTTCCTTCTTTTTTGAAAGGGAATAAAGTTCTTGTCTTCTTTTCGTATTTATGCGGGATAATGCTTATTTACTTTGGAATAAAATTGATTTGGAGGTAGGTAATTTTTATTTCAAGTTATTCTTTAAAATACAGGTATATTTCTTTAGTAACCACTGAGCCGAAGACTCCAAACCCGCTATTTAATCCTACTCTTTTCGTATTGCCGGAACTACCCATCATTCCCATTCTATTGCCTTCATACTGTGTGTAGTTCTTGTCGTAAAGCTTGACTTCTACCTTATAGAGACCTTCTTTGAGGTCAAACCAGTAGAATGGTCCAATTAACAAACTGTCTGATTCCGTCGAACCGCGTTCTGTAATAATGCTGTCCCTGTCTTCCCGATAGACAGTAAAATGAGAATAAGTATTTGGAGTATTTTTAACTACCAGAGAATCCAATTGGTTAACTGTATCATTATTTGTTGGGTGTAATATTATAATGGAGTCCGGGATAACCGTTGTCCCGCACACGCTGTCAAATCCGTCTGCTTTAACGCAGATATTAATGGTGTCCATAGGGTTTAATACGATTGAATCAGTGGAAATATATAGACTATCTGATAAAGATAAAGTATCTATAAAATTCTTACCCGATAAGATTACTATTGCATTTTCTATACATTTTTGGGATTGTTCGTCTAATTTATAAGTTCTATTTACCATTACACTTTGTATGGATTTTCCTTGTTTTAGGACAGAGAATACATTAAGCACATTCGTATAACTCTCAACTGCCGTATGTTCACAGCCTGCCGTAAACAGAATCAATACTAATAATAATTTTTTCATATTTTATTTGTCTTAAAAATTGATTGTTAGTCCACAGTTAGGTATTAATATAGGCAGTATAGAGATTTCTTGTTTCTTTGGAGGATCATAAATTATTTTATCAGGGCCCTCGCCTTCTTCGGTAATCCAGTTATAAAAGAGCACATTTTTCTGCACATATACATTTACTACTCCAAAATACATAGAGCCTTTCCAGTGTAGTAGTGGGAGGGTAATGCTTCGCTCTGCTTCTATATCCAGTCTGTGAGATGCAGGCAATCTGCAGGCATCTCTTTGTCCTTTTACAAGTTCCCAACTTGATGAACCATCGTCATAATATTTTTTGTATCTTGCCAAATCATTTGCAAAAGGTGAGCCTGTGCTTATATACCACTTGAGATTGAAATTATATTTTTTATAAGAAGTTCCTAGAACTATATTAAAATTATGTCTTTTATCATAACTCGGGAAATAAGATGAGCTGTCTGTGCTTCGTCTTGTGAGTCCAAGTGTATAATTCAGCCATCCGTGGACAAAAGAAAAAGACTTTTTGTATTGGAGTCCAATACCTGTTGCATACCCATTTGTAACTTTCAAACTTTCAGGGGGGTAAGAAAAAAATCCCATTTCTTCTGCGCTTGAAGGGGGTGTCAATAAAGAAGTATATTTTTTATAATATCCGTCTATTGAAAATTCGCCATCTTCGCCTATCCACTGTGCTAATCCAAGTGTAAAATGCCATGCTTCAGGCGGGGAATGTTTTGCATCCAGAGGTTTCCACATATCGTAAAGCGAGAAAAAAGATTCCTGAGAATTTGTTGTATACATAAACTGATGATAGCGCCCTATTTCAAACTTCAGGGATGTATTTTGTCTTAAAAGATAATTAATTCCCATAGATGGGTCTAATGCGGTTTTATCTCCCGTTGAATAATATATTCCTCTCAAACCTGCACGAAATGTAAAAAGAGGCGAAAGTTCTATCTTGTCTTCTATGTAAATTGCAGATTTAGTAGAATAAGTTGGTGTCGGAGAAGAATTATATGTTGTATCAAAACTAATTTCCTGGTTGTCTGTAAATTTGTTCTGCATTACATCGAATCCCATATTTATAGTATTTTTAGGATTCAAGTAGTAGGTTAAATCTCCTTTGAGACTGTAATCAAGGATTTCCTGTTTCATAGAAAATTTCATAGTATCATTTATAGTATTACCAAAGGTATCTATCATTGTCTCATTTAGAAGAAAGCCAAACTCTGTGAAAAAATTACTTGTAACTCCGACAATTTCGCCGTATAGTTTTGGGGTAAATATTTTCCTCCATCTGCCGGATAATCCCTGGTTTCCCCAGTTCATATTAATTTTTCCAATTTCTTCGTCCTTTGGTTGTCCATTTTCCTGACTTTTCTGAGTTATTGAGACATCTACTATATCTGCTCCACCGAAACCTGTCAGGGTGAATCTGTCAGACTGAGAAGGGTTGAAATTTATTTTTGTTACTCCATCCCAGAAATAATAAGGTAAACTTATATCGTTATTAAAAAGCTTTGAATATCCCCATACTATAAGATCAAGATAGCTTCTTCTTCCGCTTACAAGAAAAGAGCCTTTAGGTATTGGCCCTTCAACGAGAAATTTTGAGCTTATAAGTCCTATGCTGGCGCTTCCCGTATATTTTTTATTATTCCCCTCTTTTGTTTCTACTTCTATGATTGAGGACAGCCTATCTCCGTACCTTGCAGGGAAACTTCCGGAAAAAAGTTTTACATCTGCAACGGCATCCGGATTGAATGTAGAAAATAAACCGAATAAGTGTGTAGAAGCGTTATAAATTGTTATTTTATCAAGCAATACGAGATTTTCGTCGGGACTTCCGCCTCTTATGTAGAGCTTATTTGACAAATCATTTAATGCAATAACGCCTGGCATTGTCTGGATTATCTTCATCAGGTCGCCTTCAAAGAATTTCGGGATTGTCTTGATATCGCGGATTGTGAATTCGGTTTTACTGCCTTCTACATTTTTTTCAAATCCCATTCGTTTGGCAGTAATGGTAACTTCTTTCATTTTTATGACATCAGGGGCAAGTTCAAAGTTGAGAGTAATATTCGTTTCTTTTATTTCGATATCTTTTTTGATGGTTTTGTAGCCCATATATAACGCAACTATAGTATATTTCCCGGAAGGGACATTCTGTATAACGTAATATCCTTTTTCACTTGAGGAACTTCCTATTATTGTTCCTTCCAAGTAGATATTTGCGTAAGCGAGTTTTTCTCCGTTGGAAGAATCTTTTACAAATCCGTTTATATGAGAGCCAAATGCCTTAGGAGAAAAACAAATTAAAAGAAAAAGTATAGAAAAATGTTTCATATAATCTTATGTATGAACATGACTAAAAAAAAATGTTTTGTCAAGGTTTCATCTCTGCAGTTTAATTAGCAATATTCATGACAAAATATTTAAATAGGAGGAGAAATTCGCTGATAATAAGGTTTTAATAGTTATGTCTAATTTTAAGATGAGAACACAATTAAAAATATTGCACATATTTTGTGCAATTAAAAAATAGATAGAGATTTTACTAAGCAAGACAAAAATACAACTAATTCTTATAAGTAAGAAACCTTAATACAAAACGAAAAATGGGAATGCATGAGAGAGCAAATAAATAGGCTTTATTATAGAATCGTCGCACAAAAATGGTGCAATAAGTTTTCAATATGGAATTAATTCATTTTGCGGACAAATGATAAAATATAGGAAATATACGAGTTTTTATACTTTTATACTTGACAAGATAATAAAATAGGGTATTGAATAAAGGTGTATTGATTATAACGTTTTAGTAAGAAGTTGGGGTGGGATGGTTTTTGTTCATAGCCTTTCATTTCCAGAGCAGTAAAAAAGGAGAGAGATGGGAAAGAAATTGTATGTAGGGAATCTTCCCTACGAAGTGACAAATACTCAGTTACAAGAGTTATTTGCCAAGGCAGGAAAAGTTGAATCTGTAAACATAATTATGGATAACTTCTCCGGCAGAAGCAAGGGATTTTGTTTTATTGAAATGTCAAGTGACGAAGAAGTCGCAAAGGCATCGGAAATGTTTAATGGCTATGAACTTTCCGGGAGACAGATCGTAGTAAACGAAGCAAGACCGAAACCCGAATTCAAAAGCAGAGAAGGCGGCGGCGGTGGTGGTTATTCATCAGGCGGCGGCGGCGGATATGGTGGCGGCGGCGGATATGGCGGCGGCGGCGGTGGTGGCTTCGGCGGT
>JBAZNK010000012.1 GCA_041649255.1 bacterium | reverse complement strand
AAACTGACTGCAGTTTGTCATCCTGAGCATAGCGAAGGATCTAATACAATAAGTACAACAAAAAAATTAATCTTAATGAAATGAAAAATCGTAGGGGCGAATTGCAATTCGCCCGTTTGTTATATTTATTTATTAATGAAGTAACAGGGTGAACTCTAAGTAGTTCATCCATGGTGTTAATGAGGTAAGGGAAAAACTATGATAAAATTTATTATATTAACTTTATTTAACATCAATCCTTCTTTCAATACAAACGAGATCCTACAACAAATTGCTCATTGCCCGATAAAAGAAAAAAAACAAATAATAATAAAAGACAAGTCTTATAAAGCAACCTTTGATGAGGATGGAGTTATCCTGAAAGCTACCGAAAAGGAAAATAATACAGAAGATGCTCTTATCCCTGTATATGGCAAACCTGAAATAAGAAACGGTAAAGTTATTTACAAAGGTTTCTACGGAGAAATCTCATTTGAAGGCACTGACAGGGGTCTCAGATTTGAACAATCTTCCCCTTATCCACCCATCTCTGCATACTCCAACGCTACTCCCAACCTCTGTTTCAACTCCTCCAAATCCGGCGAATTTCTTGTTGATACGAATATTGCTTTTGTGCCTACAGTTGGCGGAAGCCAATATAGATTTAAACCGTCTATTGCATTCGATGGTACAAATTATTTTGTAGTCTGGGAAAATAAACATTACGGCACTGATTATCCTCGCATTTACGGCGCAAGAGTAAGTAAATCCGGCGTATTTTTAGATTCCGCCGGTATAGCTATTTCATCCGCGCCATCCTGGCACCCTTCCGTAGCATTTGATGGTACAAATTACTTTGTAGTTTGGAATGGAGATACCAGTATTTATGGTGCCCGAGTAAGTACGTCCGGGATAGTTTTGGATTCACAAGCAATTGCTATTTCACCCCAGGGACTTGAACCTTCATTGATTTTTGGCACAACTAACTACTTTGCGGTGTGGAGATATGGAAGTAATATTTATGGCACAAGAATCAATCCTGCCGGCATAGTTTTAGATACAACAAAAATTGTCATAACAGATGCACCATCGGTAAAAACATCTCCCTTTATAGCCTTTGATGGCGCCAACTACTTTGTAGTCTGGGAAGACAACCGTAATGACCCCGGTAAGAGTACGGATATTTACGGTACGTTTGTAAGCCAGGACGGTACAGTCTCAGATACTTCGGGAATTCCTATTTCTACCGCACAGGAAGACCAGAGATGTCCAACTGTTGCATTTGATGGCACGAATTACCTTGTTGTCTGGGGAGACCTACGGGTTACCGGTACCTGTTCCGATATTTATGGTGTCCGAATGAATACTTCCGGTGCAATATTAGACTCTCCGGAGATACTCATTTCAACTGCACCAAATTGGCAGGAGGAACCTTTTATATGCTTTAATAATCCTTATTATCTGGTAGCATGGTTTGACTTCAGGAGTGATACCGGCGATATTTATGGCGCACGGATTAATACCGGTGGTATAGTTTTGGACACACAGGGAATTCCCCTATCAACTGCGCCATTTACACAGTTATATCCTTCTATAGGAACTGATAGCACAAATTACTTTTTAGTGTGGAGAGAGCGTATAGAAGACTATGAACATATTTATGGAGCACGAGTAGATACTTCCGGAACAGTTTTAGACCAAGGAGGAAATATTATCTCAACTACGGCATATTCTCAATATTCCCCTTCTGCAGCCTTTGACGGGATAAATTATTTTACAGTTTGGGAGGATTATCGTAATGACTTATGTCCGAATATTTATGGCGCTCGCATAAGCGGGAATAATACAATTTTAGACCCCCAAGGGATACGTATTTCAACCGCAAGCTATTCTCAGAGAAATCCTTCTGTTGCCTTTGATGGAACAAATTACTTTGTAGTCTGGGAAGGTAAGCAGTACGGCACTGATTATTATCACATTTATGGCACAAGAGTAACTCCAACCGGAAAAGTTTTAGATTCATTAGGTATAAGTATTTCTGATGACTCAACATGGCAGACAGGTACATCAGTAGCATTTGATGGTGTAAACTATTTAGTGGTATGGGGAAGTTGGAGGGGTGCTGCTAACATTTGTGGCGCCCGCGTAAATCCTTCCGGAACAGTTTTAGATACCGAAGAAATTCATATTTCTACTCTTCCCGATAGCTTCTTTTACGCGTGGTGTATACTATCGCCTCCTTCAATTGCCTTTAATGGGACTAATTATTTAGTAGTATATTCTATTCAGGATAATTGGAGCGCTTCTGCCGTTTATGCTAATCGAGTAAATCCTGAAGGCGTCGCATTAGACTCAAACGCAATACATATCACTCCTATAAGAAAGCAATATGTCTTTAACCCTAAAGTATCTTCGGATAGCGCTAACTATTTCGTAGTTTGGGAGGATTACCGTAGCTTCTATTTGGACATTTATGGTACCCGGGTGGATAATTCAGGAATAGTTTTAGATACCGGCGGACTTCCTATTTCTACTGCATCTTATAACCAAAGAACACCTTCCATTAACTTCGATGGCACCCATTATTTTGTACTATGGGATGACTATCGTAACGAATGTATAGATAATCCTGACATTTATGGCTCTCGAGTAAATACATCCGGCAAAGTAGTTGATTCTTTTGCTGTATCAACACAAATCGGTAATCAGAATACACCATCGGTTGTAAAAGGAGCGGATAACCAATTGCTTATTACATATTCCGGTTTTGTGCCTACTATTAACAACCGGCCTGCAAATACAATGCGTATATGGGGGAAATTCTACTCTGTGGTAGGGACGGAAGAACAATCCTACAAACAGGCATACTCCCTGAATATCTTTCCCAACCCGGTTATACGAAAAACAACCATCAATTATCAATTAGCCAATAAAACTCTTATCTCCCTTAAACTCTACGATTTAACCGGCAGATGCGTAAAGACCTTGGTTAATGGGGAGCAGATACCGGGATATTATAAAGCAGAACTGAATTCAAAAGACTATCCAACAGGCATATACTTTGCGAAATTCAAAGCAGGCAACTACAAGGAGACAAAAAAATTAATTCTAATGAAATGAAAGGGTGAACCCGAAGTGGTTCATCCCTAATCTTAATGAAATAGGAGAGAAAAATGAGAAAATATTTGTTTGCATTTATTATCATTGCAGGAACAAACTTATTCGCCTCCGCTCCCGATACTCTCTGGACAAGAACCTATGGTGGAACTAGTGATGATGGGGGAAAGTCTGTTCAGCAAACTACGGATGGAGGCTTCATAATTGCAGGATATACATTCGTTTCCGGGACAGGATGGAATTCCGACGTATATCTCATTAAAACAAATTCTTCAGGGAATTCTTTATGGACTAAAACTTTCGGCGGATACGACTGGGATGAGGGGCTATCGGTTCAACAAACTAAAGATGGCGGATTTATTATTGCAGGGATGATCGGCTTAGGACCATCCAATAAGTACCCCGATGTCTATCTCATTAAAACAAATTCTTCGGGGGATTCTTTATGGACAAAAACTTTCGGTGGAATTGGTGCCGATGTTGGCTATTCACTTCAACAAACTCAAGATAACGGGTTTATAATTGCAGGATTTACAGAATCTTTCGGAGCAGGTGATGATGATGTCTATCTGATTAAAACAGATTCTACGGGTGATACTCTCTGGACTAAAACTTATGGTGGAACTTCCTACGATGAAGGCCATTCAGTTCAGCAGACTTCTGATAGCGGGTTTATTATTGTAGGTTCTACATACTCTTTCGGTGCAGGCAATACTGATGTCTATCTAATCAAAACGAATTCTTCAGGCGACACCCTCTGGACAAGAACCTACGGTGGAACTAACCATGACTATGGCTATTCAGTTCAACAAACTCAAGATAACGGATTTATTATTGCAGGGGCTACATACTCGTTTGGAATAGGCACGCCGGATTCTCTCAATGTTTATCTAATCAGAACGGATTCTTTGGGAGATACTTTGTGGACAAGAAATTATGGCGGGGCGAATGATGATTTGGCTAATTCGGTTCAACAAACTAAAGATGGAGGATATATAATTGGTGGTTCGACATGGTCTTTCGGACCAAATGTACCGGCTTGTGCCAATAGCTACCTCATTAAAACAAATTCTTCCGGCGATACTCTATGGACTAAAATCTTTGGTGGACTGGGCAATGATTATGGCTGTTCCGTTCAACAAACTGAAGACGAAGGATTTGTTGTTACTGGAGCAGCATGGGTTACCGGAGACCCTGATAATGCCTCTCTAATTAGACTGGGGAAAGAATTCGCAGTTGAAGAACCCTCCTCCAATCCCCAATCCCCACTCCAAAATCCCCAATTGAATGTCTCCCAAAACCCCTTCTCTAAATCAACAATCATCACTTATTCTGTTCCCCCTAATAACTATTATACTAGTACCCTATTAACTAATGTTCAATTAACTATCTACGACCTCGCCGGCAAATTAGTCCGTCAGTTTCCTATTAACTATTCACTTTTAACTAATAACCAAATCCCCTGGAATGGTACCGATAATAATGGCAGATTAACAAAAACAGGTATTTACTTTGTTAAACTGACTGCAGTTTGTCATCCTGAGCATAGCGAAGGATCTAATACAATAAGTACAACAAAAAAATTAATCTTAATGAAATGAAAAATCGTAGGGGCGAATTGCAATTCGCCCGTTTGTTATATTTGTGTCTTAATGAAATAAAAAGGGTAGAGTTGTGGTTTTAATCCAGCTAAGCTGGGCAACTGCCCCAACTAATGCATAATTAAACTAAGGAGAAAATATGAAAGAAATATTTATTTATAAAATTGCTCCTTGGTTATTAGGAGCCTTTGTTGTCGGAGGAACAATCTTTTTATTTTATTATATGTTATTTGTGCTATCATTCAAAAACTACAACGACAAACCCGCTTCACCGGCAAAGCAAAAAAGAGATAATTGGATAGGTTATTTGATTACTGCATTTGGAGTAATATATTTTCTCGTTCCCGCGATAATAAAAAAGACTGAAGTAACTAAAACAATATTATTGTTAGCTATATGGGTAACATTGGGAATAATCGGGCCTTTGCTAAATAAAAGATTTAAGATGCCTCCTTGGCTAAAATTAGTTTCAAATCTTGTAATGCTTTACATTATTATTTATGTTTTATATCTTCTTCTTTTTATCACTAACCATTATAATATTGGTTTTGTGCTACCAATGGTATTTTTGTTCACGGCGTGGGACATAATGTCTTTTATTGTAGAGAAACATAAAGAAACAATAAACAAATTATCTGTGTTTATGAAAATTCTTATTTCGATTGGTTGCGCTGCCATATTTTATGTGCTTTCAGGACATTGAACTATATTTAAATAAAGTTCTCATTCAAAATTCACCCGCAAAACCCTCCTCTGTTAGTTAGACTTTGTTCCACAAGGAACTTAGTCTAACTTATCCAGTTTTGCAAAGCAAAACTTAAGGAATTGAATAAGGATTAAAGAAGGACTAGTTAGACTTTTCCGTTTTCCGTTCAACCCTAAATCCTTCTGTTCTCTGTGCCCTCTATTCTGTTCTCTGTGTTCTCTATAACTTTAATCTGTTCTCTTTTCCGTGTTTGTTTTCTTTTTTTAACTCTGTGTTCTCTGTGGTGAATCTTTCCGTTTTTCGTGTCTTTCTATATTTCGTATTTTCGGTTCTCCGTTTTCTTTTCTCGTACAATTCTCTTCAAGTCCCTGTTAAAATTATTTCTGTTGTCTGTTTTTTGTTGTTCTGTGTATTTCCGTTTTTATACGTGTTAGGAGTTTACCCCGTCCGCCTGAGGAGGAGCGGGGTGGCTAAAACTCTCTTTTGTGATCTGTTTTTCGTGTTCTTTTTTCTGTGTTGTTCTGTGTCATTCTGTGGCTAATTCTGTTTCATCTTTACTCTTTTCCTTGACAAAAATACGTTTTCAGAATATTTACTACAAAGATACTTGTTGATAAAGGAGGAAATAAATGAATAAAAAATCTGACCGTTTGTTTATTTCTGGAATCATTATTTTCCTGATTTCACTTATCGCGATAAACATTACCACATGGTTTCCCATACGAATCATATTCGCAATAGGATGTTTAGTTGGAGCAATAATTGTTATATTTTTGGGAAAAGGTCCTAACCATCCGGCTTTTTGGGCAAGAGCAGTTTGGTGGATTGCGTTGCCGGCATTTACAATTCCCGTTACAAACATTTTCGTATGTCTTTTTATTGACCATCATCATACCTTTCCAAAACATCTTGGTTATTTCGGAGGGGTAAAAAACAATTTCGATATTTTTGGACTCTGGCTGGTCGTTTTTATCCTCCAGGAAATATTCACCAAACTAAACAAAAAAAAGAAATGAAACTTAAAATTCTACCCATCTTAATTATATTGGCATCATTGGATTCTTCTTTATTCGCCCAACAATCCATCGGACTAAAACCCTCCAACATAATACTAAACGATTTAGGCAAATACCAAAATAATTGCTTGTTTATTGCCGGAAAAGGCTTCTTCAACAATAAATATTACGAAGAACCAACGATGTTCAACTATGCAGTCGAAGGAGCTAGCGGATACGCCTTAGGATTTGTCGGATTTATGGGTGCAGCGCTTGTTTCGCTTGGATTAATGTGGGGTGCTAACGACATTACTGCCGATCAGGCAAAAAGCATGCAAAGTATGGTATTAGCTATGTGGATGTGCGGCACCGCACTCGGAAGTTTTGGCGGAGTTTCGCTCTCCGGAAAATTAATGAAAAAAAACGGCTCTGATGAAAAAGCAGCGGTGGGAACTATTGCTGTAGCAGTCGCAGGCTGGCTGTTAGGATATATAAATGAGGGATTTGCCATCACTTCTTTGTTAGTTCTCCCCATCGGTACTGTTATCGGCTATAACTGGAAATGAAAACTAATAATTTCGTAGAAACTAAAAAACTTATCATCTTAAACTAATCTTTTTTATGGAGGTAACATATGCGAAACATTAAATTCTTACTGCTCACAGTAGTTCTTCTCTCCGGCTGCGGCCCAAAACCTTTCCTCTGGAAAGGCAATTACATCTCTATCAATACCGCAGAAACACCCAAAGAAGATTTCAAAGCAGGTAATTATATCGTAATTTCTTACGCCCCTGTCGAACTCAACCCAAAAGCAAAAATCCCTTACAAATTCGGTATCGTAAGAGAAAACAAACAATTAGCTCTTGTTCTTCTAAAAAACCATCCGAATAAAAAATTAGGCACTAAATATTCTCTGGAAGAAACAAGAAGCTTTGACAACAAAAAATCGTCTTTTCCTCTTTATTCTAATGAAGAATATCGTGCTTTATCCTTTCCCTTACCTTTTGATGAAAAATATTTTATTTATAAAAATTATGTCACGCTTCCCTCTTACGACACGCTCAAAAATGACATTATGCAAGTTTTGACGAGCATATTACCTTATGAAACTTATTCGTTTGAGATAGCTATTGATACCGCGATAGAAAAGCCCAAAGAAGAATTTCAGGCAGGCAATTACATCGTAGTTGCCTATGCTCCAGCCGATTACCTCTGTGATGCGGATATTCTTTATAAATTTGCCATTATTATGGGAAATAGAAAATTAGGTGTCATTTTTTTACAACATCATCCGGAATTCAATGTCTTTGGAACCGAGTATTTTCTGGAAGAAACGGGAGTCAGACGAACCGGAACTATTCCTTACGAAACCTCATCCAACAATCACGTAACTTATAAATCTTACCCCAAACGTCCCGACTACGAAACCCTTAAAAACGACGTCATTTCCGTCCTTTCAAAATGAACTTTAATCCGATACAAAAACAGTCTCTTATAAAAAACACTGCACTACTGTTCATTGCATTACTCCTTCTCTCCGGCTGCGCCGCTCCTAAAAAGTTTCTATGGAAAGGCGATTATGTCGCTTTTAATACTGCAGAACAACCCAAAGAAGATTTCAAAGCCGGCGATTATATCGTCATTTCCTACGCCCCAATCGACTCTAACCCGAAAGCAAAAATCCCTTACAAATTTGCTTTCGTTGAAGGAAATAAACAAATAGGTCTTCTCGTAGTGAAACCTACACCAAAAAATAAAAAATCAACCGAATATTCTCTGGTGGAACCCATAAAAGAACGTATTCGCGGAGCTCCTATCGGTTTTTATCGTCTTTCTCCTTTGTCTTTTTCCCCTTACGACAGAGGTTTGGCAACTACTTCCCATTCTTACGACGAACCCTGTAAAAATTATGTCCAGATGCCTGACTATGAAACCTTAAAAAACGATATTATTACGGCACTTTCGGATATACCTTTCTACGAAAATATCGATACTACAACGGAAAAACCCAAAGAATATTTTCCGGCAGGCAGATATACCATAATTTCTTACGTCCCTAAAGACCTTAAACTTAATGATAACGAAAGTATTCTTTATAAATTTGCCGTTACTCTGGAGAATAAACAATTAGCGAAATTTCTTTTGATATACTATTCAGAAATTAAAAGAGCAAGTTTGGTAACGGTAATAAAACTACACAAAACCTTATACCCCGGTTATTTCTCTAATTTATTTCGTTCTCCTTATTCTTCATTTATCACTTGTACGACTTATGCGGCAACGCCCGATTACGACACAGTAAAAAACGAAATCATTACGATGCTTTCCTGTGAACCAACAGGCGCATCTATTGACCCCTCAATAGAAAAATCCAAAGAAACATTTCAAACCGGCGATTATACCGTAACGTCTTACGAATATTCCGAAGATTCGGATATCCTCTATAAATTTGCTATTTTCAAGGAAAACGAACAAGTAGGAGTTATCGTTCTGGAACATCATAAAGGCAACAAATTTCACGACTTGGGATATGTTGAATATTTTTTGGAAGAAACCGGAGTCAGGCGCAGTGGCGCTATCCCTTATATAACCGCATCTCTCAATCACGCAACTTATAAAGAGTACTTAATACAACCCAGCGACGAAGACATAAAAAATTATGAAAAAAATGTCTTTCCAATCCCACACCCCGACTACGAAACCGTAAAAAACGACGTCATCTCCGTCCTATCAGGCAAACTCCCCGAATAATTCAAACTTTCTGTTAGTTAGACTTTCCGACGCAGGAGGACCAAATCTTTCTGTTTTGTCTCTTACAGTCTCCTAAAGTCCCTGTTAAAATTCTTTCTGTTCTCTGTTATTTTTTAAACTCTAACTCTTCTCTTTTTTCTGTTTTTTGTTGTTCTGTGTATTTCCGTTTTTATCCGTGTAAATCCGTGTTAGGAGTTTACCCCGCATATTTATTGTGCGGGGGGCTAAATTTCTCTTCTGTTGTCTGTTTTTCGTGTTCTTTTTTCTGTGTTGTTCTGTGTTTATTCCCTGTCTGCCAGTTTTTTAGGCAGATGTGGCTATACTATTTGTTTTTGTGATATTTTTTTCGTGCTTTTTAGTGTTTTCGTACTGGAGTTTACCCCGCAAATTGCGGGGTGGTTCTCCGTTTTCTGTCGTTTTTTAACTCTATCCCTTTCTGTTCTAATCCCGTTAATCCTGTCTGAATTTTCTGTTCTCCGTTTTCTGTTTTTCGTTCTTTTTAAATCTAAATCTTTCTGTTTTGTTTTGTCTCTTACAGTCTCCTAAAGTCCCTGTTAATATTTCTTTCCGTTGTTTTTCCCTTCTCTGTTTTGTTATCCGTGTATTTCTGTGTCATTCTGTGGCTAAATTCTTTTCTGTTGTCTGTTTTCTTCTCTGCGCCCTCTGCGACTCTGCGGTGAATATTTCCGTTCTCCCCTTTTTCCTTGACAAAAATCCTTTCCCCCTTCATATATACTCATAATTAGGCAAATCAAATAACGTCAAATAAACAGGAGGCAAAATGCAATCTTTGAAAAAACTTGACCTGAAAGGAAAACGCGTCCTTACTAGAGTCGACTTTAACGTCCCTCTGGACGGAACTAAAGTCGCGGACGATTCCCGTATAAAAGCTGTTATGCCCACAATGAACTACATCACCGGGCACAACGGTAAACTCGTTCTTATGTCTCACCTCGGCCGCCCCAAAGGCAAAGTCGTCGAGTCTATGTCACTTAAACCCGTTGCAGAATATTTATCAGAAATGATTGGCAAAAAAGTAACATTTATCCCGTCCTGCATTTCCGAGGACGCCGAAAAAGCAACTAAAGAAATGAAAGACGGAGACATTATTCTTCTCGAAAATACACGGTTCTATCCCGAAGAAGAAAAAAATGATATGGAATTCGCCAAAAAACTCGCGAAACTCGGCGATATTTATGTTGATGATGCTTTCGGTTCCGCTCACCGGGCACACGCTTCCGTCGAAGCCATTACTCACCTCTTCGATGTTAAAGTTCCGGGTTTCCTTATGGAAAACGAAGTGAACTATCTCAGCAAATTAATCGAAAATCCCGAGAAACCTTTCGTTGCAATTCTCGGCGGCGCTAAAGTTTCCACAAAAATGGATATCATCGTTAACCTCCTGCCAAAAGTTGATAACATTCTTATCGGTGGCGGGATGGTATTTACTTTCTTCAAAGCTCTCGGGTACAAAATCGGCACGTCAATCGTTGAAGAAGACAAAATCCCGGTCGTGAAAGAACTCCTCGAAAAAGGCAAAAACAAAATCGTTCTTCCCGTTGACATAATCGCCGCGGACAAATTCGAGAACAACGCCCAACGAAGAATCACGACCGCCAACTTCATTCCCGAGGGATTTATGGGATTGGATGTCGGTCCCAAAACTACGGAAAACTTTAACACGATATTAATGCAAGCCAAGACTATCTTCTGGAATGGCCCCACAGGCGTATTCGAACTTGACAATTTTTCGTCAAGCACACGAGCCATTGCAAAACAGCTGGCTATGCAGACGCATCACGGAGTAACCGCGATAATCGGCGGTGGAGATACGGTTGCCGCAGTAAACAAATTCGGTTTGGCAGATTCTATGACTCATATTTCGACAGGTGGCGGCGCATCTTTAGAGTTTCTTTCCGGGCTGAAACTCCCCGGCGTCGAAGCATTAAGATAGGTAGTATTTAACTGCAATTAAAAGAACGGGCGAGGCTCTGCCTCGCCCGTTTTCTTTTCCCCGTTTTTCCGAATAACTATTATCCAACGAATCTTTCCATTTGGGTAGGTAGGGACATAGCGCGATATGTCCTTTTTGTTTTTATTATCCTGTTAATCCTGTCTGTCATTCTGAGCGTAGCGAAGAATCTCTCTGTTTTCTTTTCTGATGTTCCGATATACTTTCTGTTTTTCCGATTAACTATTCACTATTCCCCTATTAACGAATCCCCTACCTACTACCAACTTGCTTGTCCGCCGTAGGAGGAATACTTTGATAACCTGATATGCTCTCTGTTTTTTCCCGTTTTTCCGAATAACTATTATCCTATTAGAAACTCTTAGGCTTTAGCCTTTAGAGATTCTTATCCAGCTCAGCTGGGCTATCCTATTAACGAATCTTTCCATTTGGGTAGGTAGGGACATAGCGTGCTATGTTCTTTCTGGTATTTGTCATTCTGAGCCCGATTTATCGGGAGAAGAATCTCTCTGTTGTTTTTATGTTATACTCACCTCACTCACCTAACTTAACTTATAGTCAAGCCCTTAGAACTTTAGTTCTTAGGGATAGCTATCCAGCATCGCTGGACTCAACTATTCTATCCAGCTCTGCTGGGCTTTAATGCCCTACTTTCTCCTTTCTTTTTTCCCTCTGCGTTCTCTTCTTTTTCCTTTATGTTTCAAACTATCTGTTTTTTATTTTTTTCTTCTCTGCGTCCTCAGCGTCTCTTCGTTCTGTGAATATTTCTGTTTTCTGTTATTTTTTAACGTTCAAACTTGCAAACTTTTTAGTTAGAGTTTCCGCCTCAGGCGGAGCGGGGTGGTTCTCCGTTTTCTGTCGTTTTTTAACTCTATCCCTTTCTGTTCTAATCCCGTTAATCCTGTCTGAATTTTCCGTTCTCTGTTTTCTTCTTTGCGTTCGGAGTTTACCCCGAAATGGGCGGGGTGGTTAGACTTTCTGTTTAGTGTAATTTCGTGTCTTAGTGTTTTAGTGGCAAGTATTTTGTTTTTCTCTGTTAATCTGTTCAATCCCAAATCCAAATTCCCTGCCTACCGGCAGGCAGGCGCAATCCAAAATCTGTTAATCTGTTAATCTCCACAATCCGCAATCCGCACTCTAAAATCCCCCCTCCCCCACTTTTTTCTTGACTTTCCCCTCAACCCCAAGTATTTAGTAATTGACACTGGGAGGCGTTATGACTTATCTTTTACTTGTAATTTTTGGATCTCTAAATTTTGAAAGAATAAACATAGACACACAAATCTATCCCCACGGGATATGGGCAGCGGATATCAACGGGGACGGGGCAAAAAAAGTTGACATCATAGGACTATGGAGCACAGGCGCAGCCTGGTACGAACACACCGCAAACATCAACACCTGGATAGCTCACCCGATTGCCACGACTTCATCCAATTTCGGCGAAATATCCGCCGCAGATTTTGACAAAGACGGCGACAACGATCTCATCTTTACCGTTAGACCTTCCAACCAGATATGGGTATGTATAAACAACGGCGCAGGCTCTTTTACGACTTCCGCCATAACGACAGGTTTTTCCTCCCCGCGATACTGTTACCCGGCAGACGTAAATAATGATGGGAATATGGATTTCGTAGCAGGACACCAGACTTCATCCGCTACCGCGTTCTGGTTTAAAAATAACGGCTCCGCATCCTTTACTCCAATGCCCGTCGGGACCGAAATATTCTCAAGCGCCTGGAAAGTCTACCCCTTTGACGCAAACGCAGATAACCATTTCGAAGTGCTGGTCTCAGGCTATGCTAACAACTCGGTATTCTGGATGCAAAACAACGGCTCGGAATCCTTTACAAAAATACTGGTTTCCGGCGCTATCACTTACCCTGCAGGCATTGCCGCCGCCGACCTTGATAATGACGGTGATAAAGATGTCGTAGTCTCGGAAGCCTATACAGGCACTCGATTGCTCTGGTATGAAAACAACGGCGGCACGTTCATTGAACACTTGCTTCAAACGGGACTTGACTGGGACGGCGTGGATATCGGTGATATTGATTTGGACGGCGACATAGATATCGTCGCTTGCAACAAAAATGATGCAAACACGGGAAGCGTCAGGTTATACGAAAATATGGGTGGAAAAAATTTTCTCGAACAAATTATTGACCCTCTTGTTCCCGAAGCGGATATCCCTTATATAGTGGAAATAGACGATGACAGCTGCCCGGACATTGTAGTGTCCGATGCAGTAGATACCAATGGATATTTCATACTTTATCACCAGAACTGTGGAGGCGCCGTCGAAGAAAAAGAAACCCCGAACTCTTTCGTCTGCAAGGTTTATCCATCACCGGTATTCAGCAGTGCGCAGTTTGAAATAACCGTTTCACAACAGAGCATTGCCGCGCTAAAAATTTATAACACAACGGGCTCGTTAGTTTATGAAACATCAAAAGAACTCACCAACGGCGTCAACAAAATACCGTGGAACACACGGGATATGAGGGGAAAACTATTAAACTCGGGAGCATATTTCTATAAATTAGAACTCAAATCTTACGGTAAAACCTGCAACTGCCATCGCACAACAAAAACGTCCGGCAAACTCATCGTATTTAGGTAGTTCTTGAGTCAAAAAATGTAGGCACAACTTACCTGACGACAGTTTTCTTCTTTTCTCTTCCGACCTATATGACTTATTCGTCCTATTTGTCATTCCCGCGGAAGCGGGAATCCATTTAACGAATATCCTATTCACTATTATCCTATTAACGAATCTTTTCCCGGCTGTAGGGACATAGCACATCTTTTTTCTCTGTCCTATATGACTTATATGTCCTCTATGTCCTATTCTCTTCTCCGTTTTCCGTTACCATCTACACCATCTAAACTGCCTATACTAACTACACTATCTGTCCCCCGTCTCCCCTAAACGAATACGTCATCTCATTCGAAAAAAACAAAAACACACTCAAAAACCTCGGCTCAAGCCCCTCATCTATAAAGATACTCGTCTCCCCGCGTCCACGCATACTCCTCCCGTAGAATATTTTCAACTCGTAATCCCCGTCCGACAGGATAGAATTCCGTTTCTTCGTGAAGAAGGCGTTTTCCCCGCCGTACTTATCAACCTCATTTGAATAAAAGAGATTATCAAAAACTTTCATATCCTTATCTGAAGGTTTGCAGTAAAAAACTAATATGTGTGCAACATCTTCGGGAGTACCGTTTTTATAAACACGTGAGTCCCACTTCAGGGAAAGCTGGTTCCCTTCGTATTTCAGGTTTTTCGGAACATTGTGGGGTTCGTATATTTTACCTTCGTAAATAGGATTCATCGCGGAAAGGTCTACCCAGTTATCTTCCGAGATGGGAAGTTTTTTATTCGGAATGGAATCGTATAAGAAACCTATGTTTTGTCTTATAAAAGAATTATGTTCCAGCATTTGGTAGTTGTGTTTTTTCCAGTATTTACGGAATTCCGGTTGTAGAAGATGGTATATCCGCATTGTGAGTGCCAACAACGTGCTCATATTTTTAAACCCGACACTTTGTTCTTTGGGAAACAGGGTATAATCTCGTTTGAGGTAAACGATTTGTTTCCCTCGTACATAAGAGAACGTAACATTCCCGACAGAACCTCTTATTGTGCCAAAAGCACCACCCAAACATCTCGCCATTTAACCTCACTTGGACTCTGCGTCCTTTATTTTAAACTCTTTTCTATCTGTTATCTTTTAACCCTAGTCTTTCCGTTCTTTGCGCTCTCTTGTTTTTTCTTTATGTTTCGAACTATCTGTTTTTTCTTTTTCCCTTCTCTGCGAACGGAGTTTACCCCGCTTAGGCGGGGCGCCTTTTCGTTTTGTGAAAATCTGTCGTTATCGTATCGCTACATTAACCGCTACCGAATACTCTTTCCCCCTCCTATGATACGCAAACACCACCCCCTCCCCCGACTTCACCTTCAACGAAACAGCCCGTTCCCCGTACTTCACAGGAGCAAAAGTTTCCACTTCAAGCGTTTTTCTATCTATAGAAATAAATCCTAAATCATATCCCGGCTGGGGATTTTCCTGTTGAAAACTCATTACCGAGTTTTTGAATTCCAGCAAGTTTAGTTGTGGCGGGGTCAACTCGCCCATAGTGAAGATTAAGTTTTCCAGTCCGTACTTCAGTTGTCTGCGGTTTATGCTAAAAAACAGATGATAAGCGGAGAAGTGTTTTTCCTTGTATTTATCAACGAGAGGTGTCCACGCGGGGTAAATGATTGTTTTACGTATCTGCGGGCATATTTTATTAAGCATAGAAAATATTTCGGTATTAGTTTTAAAAGCAGCGGACTTTTCCGAGTGGTTATTGTATTTTTCCGGGTAATAGGGAACGATGTAGGTTTTATTATTTTGAAATCTAAAAGTAACGCCTTGCGCGTCAGGAGGCATATTGTAGTTGAACATTCGTTTCGCCTGTTCCGGCGACATCCCGCGGATTGTGCCTGTAAAATTAAACGGACTATTCCTTACTCGCATATTTTTTATCTGTTATTCTGTCATTCTGAACGTAGTGATTACAGACTCTTGGGCGATAGCCCTTAGAGACTGTTATCCAGAAGCGTAGCGTAGGAAGAATCTCTCTGTTTTTGTTCCTGATTTTCTGGTAATCTGATATTCTGCCTATACGAAGCCCTTTCCACCTCTGGCGGATTATAGTCAAGCTCTTTCCAGCTATGCTGGATTAGAGATTGCTATCCATAGCTTGTCTATGGGGGGATCCGTATCCAGCTCAGCTGGACTGATGTTCTAATTCTCTGGTATACTTTCTCTTACTTACTTAACTCACTCACCTAACTTACCTTACTCAACTCAAAGGCGTTTGTATAGCCTTACACGATTAGATGCAAAAAAGTCTAAAAAAGATTCAAAAAAAATTATTTTTTGGATTTTGGGACCTTTTTAGTCCGGCCATTTGTCCACCCTGTTTATCCTATTCTTGTCTATTTTGTTAGTACTGTAGTAGGAGGTAAATTTTACGAGCTAAACGGCAAGATATCTTCTAAAATTTTGGGTTAAATGTTCTAATCTATTAATATATTCTCTAAATCTAATAGATAATTCAGAAGGGATTTTTTCTGAATGAATTATTTTATCAAGAGTAAATAATATTTCTTTTGTATACCTATAAGACTTCTCCAAAGTCATTCTGTCTATTTCTCCATGTATAGTTCTACTTTTTAATTCTCTTATTCTATAAAATAAATGGGCTAATTCTTCTTTTTCTCTTGGATAAAATTCTGATTCATATGTTTTCAAATCTTCTACTATTTTAAATAATAAGTGTATGTTCTCCTCTATTGAATATCTTTCGAGTATGGCAGGATTTAATTCTCTCGCATTTTCCATCATTGACATTCTTCTAAACATCATTCTTTTTTCTTCTAATTCTCTAATCTTCCTAACTTCTTTAATCGTACTATCATCAATATCTTTCTTTCTTGTCTTATTTAATTCTAGGAATCTATCTGCTGTATAAATATGAAAATCAACCCCTGCCTTGTCTGATATTTCTTTTTTTAATTGTGGCAATGGCATAAGCCTTTTCCCATCTTTTTCTAACCACCAATCTTCCTTAACATCGCCTGAAATTAAAATTATTGGTTTTTTACATTTTTGGGCTTTATCAATTATTTGGCACCATAAAATAAAATCTCCATATTTTTTATCTTCGGGCTTTTTATCATCCTTGAAACCAGGGGGAATTTTCTTTTCGTATCTTTCTTTACCTTCTTTTTTTATCCTATCTAAATCTTTTTCATTATAATTATTCCCTACTGTTCCTTCAAATAATTGATTTAACTTTTCTAATACTTCATCCTTTTCTAACCATTTAGGATGATCATTTTTTGCTTGTTTAATTTTTGTTTCTACACCAGATAGCCCACTGTTCATTTCTTCCTTGATTTTACACAAATCTAAAAAGGGGTGGTCTTTATATTTAACCTCCATATCACTTTTGGCTTTTCCTAGGATTGATAAAATATCATCATATGATTTCTCATATTCAGAAATGACATCAATCCTATTTTCATAAAATTCATATCCAACCTGATATGGGATCCAAATCTGTTTTTTCTTTTTTAATTCATTTAGAACATTAAAATATGCATCAACTGTTGTTCTGCTATATCTATACATATTCAAAAGGGTATTTGTATCAAACACAAATAAACAGGTTTTCCATAATTGTTTAAACTCTTGTTCAGTAAACTGATGATATTCTTTAAAAATCTTTTTCATAATTCTCCTCATTAAAAATACTTTTTCTTATTTTTATTTATAAATACCCCTCAACTCCTAAAGATTTAAAATACGCATTTACTTGTTCTACTATAATTTTACGACGTTGCTCCAAAAAAGATTCATAATTTTCAATTATCCATAATTTTTTATGCAAAGGGACAAATTGTTTTTCAAGTTTTGCCGGATCAATTTTCTCTAAGTATATTTCCGGAGGAGTATTAGAAATTGTACGGTTAGCTTTTTCAGTCAAAAAAGCAATATTAGATGTATCGTCAATTAAAGAATATTCATAATCAGCGTTTTTTAAGAGTGAGCGTGGAATTATGTGATGTTCTTCATAGTCAGAGGTAGTAATTTTATGCCCTTTCCACCAATCTTCAGCTCCTTTACTCCGGGCAACAACATAAAGTAACAATTTAGAGTTTTTGCTTTTACCAGCAAATCTTTCTTCGTCTATTAAAAGACGCCCAACTTGGCTTTTTAATAAGTGAAAAAGTTGACTTAGGTTTTTATTTTCAGTGATTGATTTAATATCTTCATCTAATTTTGTTTCTGGGGAACCAGCATAGCGTCCCCAATAAGAGGCAAGTAAAAACCACAAAATAAATTCTTTGGAGTCCTTTTCAGAAAAAGCATCTTTCTTTTGAGAAATATAAAATGCTAATGGAATTAAAACATATTGAGAGGGAAAAATATACGAATTGTTAATACCTAAATTTTCTTCAAGAATCTTAAAACATTCTTCTAAAGATTTTTTAGTTATATTCCAATTGTTACGTAAATCTTCGTCAGAAATGCTTCGCGCTATGTTTCTAAAATAGGCAAGTCGTCCTTGTTTTACTGAAATTGCTACCAAAGACCGTATAACTACTCCCGCATCAATATACCAATCAGTATCTTCTAATTTCTCAATATAATTTCGAAAATCTTTACGAAACTCACCAGGTATTTTTAAGGCTAGCAGCGCTAACAGAAGTTCGGTTATTCTTATTCGTGTTCCTTTTGAGTTAATTTTGACAAAAATATCAGCGACTTCTTCATAGTCCATATCAGATGAAATTGTAAAAACCGGAATACTGTTTCTTGCTCCCACAAAAATATTCCTAACTTCTGCCAATTTTTGCAAACATTTATAGATCTTCTCCTCATTCCAACCAATTAATTTAAGTTCTTCCCTATTAACTACCGAATATTCTCCATCCTTAATAACTCGTGTAATATCAAACCAGTCAGGTTTATTCTTTAACGGAGGTATTTCTATTTCAAATTTTTCTTCAAAAGGGTTAAACAATAACTTTATAGTTCTTTCTTTAGCGCCTTTAAATATAACGCCTTTTTTAGCTAATAATAGTGAAGTTAACCTCTGTTGCCCATCTATTACCAATTCGGTATAATTACTAATTTCTTTTGTAGTGTCATCAATTGCAGTTATAGGGATATTATCATCTAAATTCGTTTGCCAAAGTAAAATCATACCGATTGGATGATTTTTATAAAGCGAATCAATAACGTCTCGGATTTGGGTATTTTCCCAAATAAATTCGCGTTGCATATCTGGCAAGGCTATTCTGCCACGTTCTATGTCTATTAATAGTTCACTAACAGTTTGATTCAGTAATGCCATATTATTTATCCCTCCTTTATATTAAACTACCAATACTTTTCAATAAAAAATCATAATGTTTTTTATCTTCTTTTTCTACAAGCTTCAATAGGTCGTCCACTATAGCAGGTGTCTCGCCTAAGATGGTCATATCAAAATCCTGAACACCACTTTCATATTTAGCATGTGAATATGTTGCAACAAAATTAATTATTCTTTCCTTCTTTTTGGAATCAAAATCTATATGCTTAAGTTTTTCATACGTATTGTCAAGATTTAGCGGAACTCTAAAAGCCAGAAAACTTTCGAGAAATTTTCTTGCTATATTAGGAATCGGGTACAACTCTTCTAATTTATATTGAGCTTCTTTAGAAAACTTATACAAGACACTAAATAGAAAGTGATATTCGGATTCGTAATCAATAAGTAGTTTATCCATCTTTAGAATATTAGATTTTCGTATATCCGATTTTACTGGACAAACTGTCATGAAATATTCTACTTCTTGTCCTTCCTTTTCTAGGTGTTGAAACCAATTTTTTATCTGTCTAAAAAAATCAAAATGATGAGTCAATATAAAAATCTGCCCGGCATCCTTAATAGCGGTCTTAATAAAACTAAAAGCCTGAAAAATTGCGTTTGAATCAAGACTTGATACTGGGTCATCAATAACAATTGTACTATTTTTCAAATTAAAGCCATCCTCATTTATTTTTGTGAGGAAATATACTATAGCAAGAGCCGTTCTTTCTCCTTCGCTTAAATTTTCTGCAATATTACCGTTACGAGTAATCTTATAACCTGCTTCGCCCGTTATCTCTTCTAATTGTATGTCATTGCGTCCCAAAAATTGTTCCAAATCCCTGTTAATTTCCTGAGCGGGAATAAGATAATTAAGTAAGTTTTTTTTAAGTTCTTTTATTCTTTCTTCTTGCCCCTCAATTTTTGGGAAAAAGGCTAAATAATCTTTTTGCGAAGAATCTAATTCTGTAAGTATTTTGTTATAGGCTTGCATAAATTCTGCAATGTAATGCAATTCTAAATCTTTTTTATCTGTATTAATTTTACTTTCAAAATTGTACGTTTTTTGATTGTGCTGTTCAATAATTTTATTGATTTTTAAAAATGGAGTAATATCTACTGGAACACTCTTATTTAAAGTTGACTGTAAAAAAAGGTTCTGTTCTTTTTGATTAAGGATAGAAATTAAGTAATCTAAAATTTTATTAAATTCTATAATAGCATTTTCTGCTTTTTTCCTTTCGGACACATATTCTGTTGCCAAATCACCGTAAAAACCTAAAGAGTCAGGGAAATCCAAACGTACCTTTCTAAAATTACATGTATTCTTTAAATCCTGAACGGTACTAAGCATTTTCTGATATTCATCATTAAAGTGATTTTCTAAATCATTAATCCGGTTGGGTGGTATTTTTTGGTTGCAAAAAGCACATATATCAAGATTTTTGGCATTATGAATTTCCAGTCCTTTTTCTACCCACTTATTAATTATTTCATCTTTTTTCAGTTCCTCTATAACTTTTGATATTACCGTTTTTGTGAGAATATCACTAATTTCCTTTTCGAGATTCAAGATATCAAAATTTGGTAATATAAGGTTATTGATTGGATCTTTACTTGTCTGAAGAATAGATTTTTTAATTTCTACAATACGTTCATATGATAATTTGAGACCTTCGGGGACTTTGAGCTTCTCTGAATTGTTTGCGATTGAATTTTCAAGTTTTAGTTTGTCATAATTTCCATAATTATCTTCCCTTGGAGTTGTTAGGGCATTTCTAATCTCTCTAGCTTTGTTAGTTAAAGCATCTCTTTTTTTATCCTCGACTTTATTGAACAGTTTTTTTTTCGTAGTACTATCTTTTTTAAAATCTTCTAAATCAATCTCGGCTTGTGTTATTTTCTCTTTATCTTCTTTGCTCTCTTTCCCCAGAAAGAAAATAAATTTTGGACTATTGTCACAAAAAACAGTATTATCTATAAAATCCTTATTAAAAACCCTTATATCTTTGAAATCAGATAAATTACTATGACTAATAGATGTTCCATTATGTAATTTAAATTCAAACTCTGCTGGTTTTTCTGGATTATCAAAAAAATTCTCGCCTAATTCAAATGATTTTAACACACGAGAAAAAGAAGTTTTTCCTGAGCCATTCCAGCCATAAAACAAATTATATTTCGAAAATCCTGGAAAGTCAGTTGCTGGCTTAAAATCAATAAATGATGGACAATTTTTAATCTTTACTATATTTTTAATAATACTCATTTAGACACGCTCTCTACTCTTTTTATTTCTTACTCTAAACATTCTCCCCTTTATTTATCTTCCTTTGAATTGTACAAATGCCTCATTTAAAGCACTTACTACACCATTAATATAGCTTTCGTCTTTTGACCGGATAGCATCGGCTTCTCCTGATGCACTCCCGATTTTAACTACATAAACTTGTTTAGAAAAAACCGCCATTAAAACCCCACATATAAGTATTAATATTCCAAGGAATGAAATGCTTTGCATGTTTGAATTAAGGGTCCATATAGTCAAAAGAAAAGCTAAAATAGCAATAAATATGCCCCATTGGCGTATAAGATTAGGCTCTTTTTTCTTGGAAACAGATGTTATGTTTGCCATCATATATGTTGTAGTTCCAATAATTGCCCTTGCGTTAGTAATTCGTACTCCCTTTTCATCCGAATAATAACTTACTTCTCCTCCCTTTTGTTTTTCTGTTGTTTCGGATCTTTCTATAACTATTCTGGCCGATTTTTCTTCATCCTTTTTTCCCTTAACTGTTTTATTAATATCTATACCGCAATGTTTACAAAATTTTGAGTCCTCTTCTATCGTTTTACCACATTCTCGACAAAACATTTTGTCTCCTCTTTCCCCGATTAACGATTATACTATTATACTAATAACAATCCCCCCACCCTACTTCCCTTTTTTTCCACTTTTTACTGCTCGGAGTTTACCCCGCTTAGGCGGGGCGTGCTCTCTTTTCTTCTCTGTATTCTTTATTTTTTTAATTTTTTACTCTTCGCTGCTTTTCTCTGCGTACTCAGCGACTCTTAGTTCTGTGAATCTTTCTTTCTGTCACAGTTCTTACAATTTTTTACCATCTATTACTATAAATTACTCCTTAGTTACAATGAGTTACTCCTTAATTACGCAAAAGCGCATAACCTAATTCCAAACTGCGCACTGAGCGAATAACTGATATTATGCACTACCCCTTCCCCGTTCGCACAACAAAGTTTCCTGCTCCGCACGTCCTCAACCCACTTCGAATTCGCCGCCTCTGCCCTCCGATTCGCAACTACCCGCATCTTTGCCACCTCTAATGCTTCCCCGCTTAGACCGCTAATCTTACTGAAATCATTTTGAATTATTGTCTTTACTGTCTTATTTATGCTCCCATTTTGCACTTTGATATCAAACATCAGCGCCACCGCTCGTTCCGATAAAAGATTATATTCCTTGCACAACCCTATCGCCCCCTGATAAATAACCGTCGAATACTTTGTCTCAATTTCCTGAAACTCTTCCGTCCTTCCCAAAGTCTTGAAATACCCGCACCACGGCTCATACAAAAAACACTTCACTGGATGCTGTATCGTCCCTACCCATTTCATTTGACTCGCATAATCTTTTCCCAAAATCTCCACCAGCGTTCCATACTCTTTATTAAATATATTTTTCAAAACGTCGCTATGCGCATTATTCATATCTATTAATAACGGCTGTAATGACTTCTGCCCGAAGTTCCATTGTAAAACGCCAAAACTCATTCCCTGCCCGTCAAAATTCCCCGATAACCCGGCAAAACAATCAGGCGCCATTTTCCCCGTCTCAAACGCCCCCGTTAACGCTAAACATCGGTGCAACAGTGACTCTTTTGTAACAACCGGTTTTATAATTTTTTCTTCAAATAAACTCGTCCACGTTTTTGGTCCTACTTGTCCGTCAACGGCCAACTTCGCCGATTGCTGGTATCCACGAACGGCGACTTCCGTTCCCCCACCAAAAGCCCCGTCAACAATCCCCTTATAAAACCCCAATTCTTTCAGCTTATTCTGAATCTTTGTTACTTCCGCCCCCGTAGACCCAACCTTATAAATAATCATTCTCTCCCCTCATTCTTCTTTTTCCATCCTCTTTATGTTTCTTTGCTGACCACTGCCAACCGTACACTGTCTGTTTTCTCCCCATCCCCGTATCTATCTTTACAATTTCCTACCTTACTATCCCCTTCCCCCAAGTCAACAAAAATTCCTTGTAAAATTCTTTGATTTCTTCCCATTTTTGGACACTTTTCCCTTTTCTCGTGTTAATCTTGTATTAATCCTGTCCTGGTTTTTCTTTTCCGTTTTCCTTTTTCTGCGTTAATCTTCATCTGTCTATCCCAATTATATTTGTTTTTTCTTTCATTTTTTAACTCTTAACTTTCTATTTTTTCTTTTTTATCCTATACATCTGCGCTAATCTGCGTCCAAACTTTTTGTTAGTCTTTTAATTTGTTCAATCCAAAATCTCTTTTTTTTCTGTTCAATCCCCAATCCCTGCCTACCGGCAGGCAGACAAAATCCACAATCCAAAATCTCCTCACACCTCCGGCAAATTCCCCCAGTTATCTTCCTCTATCTCGTTCTTATCCGTCCGTAAATACTTCACTCCGTTTATTTCAACAATGCCGATTTCTTCCCCTCGCTTCCAACAACCATTATTCTTGCCTTTATAAACCGTAATAACATTAAACCCTTTATTTATCTTTGAAATAATATCTTCCCGCAACCACGTCTCCCGCGAACCAATCTTATCCCCCTTATCTACGTGCACCCTCGCCTTCTCTATATGCCTCCGCGACTTTATGTATTCAACCCCCGACACACAATAATCCGCCCACTTATTCATTCCTCATTCTCTCCCATTCTCTGTGTTCTCTTGTTTTTCCTTTATGTTTCAAACTATCTATTTTTTATTTTTCCGATTAACTATTATACTAATATACTATTACACGCCTGTCCGCCGTAGGCGGAATTCCCCCCTCCCATACTTCCTCTCTCTATACCGTGTCGGCGCAAGCCCTGTCTTCGCCTTGAAAACCCTGCAGAAATACCCCGCGCTGAGCCCAACTTGCATCGCTATCTGAGATGCATAGCCGTTCGTCTTGATAAGTAATTTTTTTGCATTCGCTACCCTAACCCTATTTATAAATTCCTTAATGTTAGTTCTTTTTGATTTATTCCACATACTGGAAAAACTATTCGGATGCATACCCACAACCAACGCAATATCCCCCAAACACAAATCCGGATTCATATAGTTCTCCCCTATATACTCAATCGCCTTCCGAACCTTGCACGGCAAAAGCTTCCCCGTGTCTACCATACCCAACCTCGCCGATTCTTCCAAAATGCTCTGGAACGAACTCCCCCTCTGTTCCTCAATCAACTCATCGGTCTTTGTCAACAACTTCTCCACGTTGAACGGCTTTTCAAAATAATATGATGCCCCGTTGTTTAAGGCGCTCATAGTGTTTTCCTTTGTCGCATCCCCCGCCATCATTACTATCTTTATGCCGGGATGCGCTTTCTTAAAAATGGGAATTAACTTCGTCCCCTCTATATCAGGCAAGTTAACGTCAAGTAACGCAACATTGAACTTCCTCTTCTTAACCTTCTTTACCGCTTCCTTCCCCGTCGTCACATAACTTACTTCATACCACTTTTTCTCTAATAGCTTCTTTAACGTCTTGCAAATCTCCGGCTCCTCATCCACTACAAGAACACTCTTTCTTATGTCCAATCGCCTATGTTTCATACGCTTAATTATACTTTATATTATACAAAACACTCGACATTAAAAACGACTGAAGATGCTCGAAATTTATAGGCTGGGAAAGATATGCAAATGCTCCCGAATCCATAAACTTAATATCCGCTCTCGCATCTTTTAAACCGGATGTCATAATTACCGGCATCTCCGGGTGAGTCTTCTTTATATACTTTAAATATCTCATACCATCCGGTATCATTATGTTCAGTAAAACAATATCAATAGTCGTATTCTTCAACACCTCTAAAGCACTCCCCCCATCATTAACGACATATACCTTGCACCCCGCGTTGGTCAGGAATCGCTTAAACCGGTTACACGCTTTTTGATTGTCGTTTACGACTAAAACCTTTATTACTCCCCTGTCTTTCATAATAAGTTTCTCCATTTACTTTCAATTTTATGAAGAAAGAACGTTGTTTATTGTTAGCTCTATGCCTTCCATATTCAGCGGTTTTACAAGAAAACCCATAGCTCCTTTCTTAGTCGCAAGCTTAACGTTCGTATACGTCCCGTTCGCAGACATCATAATAACTTTCGCGTAAAACTTAATAGCCCTTATATAATCAAGAAGTAGTAACCCTCCCCTCTCAGGCAATTCTACCTCTAAAAGCACCAAATCCGGAGCAACCGTTTTAAACATCGAAAATCCATCTTTGTCATTATGCGCTACCAGTACTTCATAATTTTTCTTAGTCAGGAATTCCTTAAGCGTATTGCACACCTCTACCTCATCATCTACTATTAATATTTTCGACATATTCTCCCCTTTCATTTTTTATAACCCCCTTTACAAAAACCCTCTCCCCACACCTAACCAATTTCAAACCTTGTTCTGCTCCCTGAAAAAATAAAAAATATTGTTCCAAAAATCATTAAAGCAGGAATAAAAAATATAATCAGCATTGATAGTATTCCTCCAAACACTCTTCTCATTTTTTACCCCCTAAAATATATTCAAAATCACCCCCTAATGATATAGCAAATTTCGTGTCAAAATAAGTAGATTTTGAAATAAACTTTTTTATCCGGAGAAAAAAATTGAACTCCCCCTTAAAAGATAAAAATATGAATCTTTCGTATTTAAGTTGAATCTACTTTAGTGGCTCACTATTTCCTTTTACACTATTATCCTGTGTTTTAATGTTGTTATCTGTGATAATCTTTATTTTTGTTTTAATCTTTTTTCTTTAGTTCCGAGTCTTTTGCGGAGTTTATTCGTTCGTTTTTCTATATCCAAAGATTTCTTTCTGTTATTTTTTAATCCTAAACCTTTTATTATCTTGTAAATCTGCGTTAATCTGCGTGCAAATTTTTCTGTTTTTTGTTCGTGTGCCTGTCTGCCGCCATTAATACAGGTGTTCGTGAATACTACTTTGTCCTGTGGTTAATACTTTTTATCTTTATTTGTACTTATTCATATCATCAACTAAAACACAAAAGAACCAAAAATATTTCTACTCCCTTTCTATGTCGGGGCGGGTTTCCCACGCCCCGACAATCTTTACTCTTCCCTTTTATTGATTCTTACTTCGACTGTTCCTGTCGAATTCTGTAATCCCTTCCCTCTGTTTCTGAGTAACCATACGCTTTCGGATAAAGCAGTTCACCCTTTTTGCAAATCTTGCCTTCTCCCTTATCCTCTTCTACCGGCTTTTGTAATTCCTTCATCACCGGGTCATCCCTGTCCGCAAGAACTGTATAAAAAACCTCTCTGTCCGCCTCGCCATAAACGGTAAACTTTGTGTTGCCGGTTTGCCATTCACACCCTACCTGGAAAGGTTTCCCAACCGGAGTTAAATTTACCGTCGCTTCGTTTTCCTTTGTAAGCGATGCAAAATAACTTGGCATCTCTACCGTCCCTTCACCGTTGGCATTCAATCTCACTTTTCCCCTGTATAAACAAAGATTCTCGGGAGATTCAACAAAATTGTGCCTCAGCGTCTTATTCATCGGGTCAAGAGGATGGTCAATCAAAAATGAACCGCTCCCTTTGCTCAAACTTCCCGTAATATTCACATTGCCGGAAAAATATCCCGCATACTTGTTCCCACTACCGCCAACGCCTGAATATATTCCATATTTATCGCCTGTACCTGCACCCTCTGCGTAAAAATAACTTCCGGCTGCATAGCCAGACCCTGAATGAGAAGCGTAACCATAAACTCCTCTTGTAGAACCTGTGCCGTAACCGCCCGTATGAAAAGCTTCCCCCTCACTTCCTATTATGCTAGCGCTTGAAGTCGAAGTTGCTTTTCCCCATACTCCCCTTCTAGTGCCTGTTCCTGAACCGCCTGCTTCAAAATACCCTCCTGTTACATCGCCTGAACCTGAATGCGTGGAACTGCCATAAACCCCATATGCCGGATTGCTTGAACCTGAAGGTGCAGTTGCAATACTCTTTAAACCGTATTTAGTTCCTGTTCCCGAACCTTTTCCCTCGAAATAACCTCCGTATACAGCGCCTGTGCCCGTATTAGTTGCTTCATCATACTCACAATATATATCATCTGAAGTGTTTACGGTTAATGTTTTGACTAACCCTACACCCCCGGTAGTTGCAGGCCAACTTTGTCCCAGATGGTTATGATCACTATCGCTCAAAGTAGTATATTCCCCGTCATTAATAACGGTTCTCGCAAAATCGGCTGTATCACAACGTGTTGCTTTTTCTGCCTTTATTGCATAACCTACGCTCGCTAATTTTTTGCGCGGTGTAAGTATATCACTTCCTACCTGCGTTTCAAGCCACAGCGAAACACCCGTAAAAATATCGGCAGGTATAGGCTTAACGCTTCCAAGCACTGCATTGAATAATCCGTTATCCACTTCGACATTATTTTGCGTTTCACTCCATAATTCTTTTCCTCCCGTTGACTCACTATATAACCTGAAAACCATTTCCATTGTCCCTGTAATACCTGCTCCTGTCGTATCTTTCGCATCAGCTATCCACCCCTGGTAGTTAAGCTCGTGTAATCTTGTAAATACGGGATTCGTATTTCTTTTTGCCTCTTCTTCTACACGAATAGAATTGGCATTTGTTGCAGTGCGCGTTGCCTGCTTTGCCTGCAATGTTCCCAATAATAGAACACACATCACAATAGCGCTCAATGTTTTTCTCATTCCCCACCCCCGTAATCTTTTTATTTCATTAATATTAGTTTTTTCGTTGTTCGGAATTCGGAAGCCGACATACGAACAAAATAAATTCCCTGCGCCACTTTTTCTCCTTGCTTGTTAGTTCCGTCCCATAACATATTATACATTCCCGGTATTTGTTCCCCGGAAACCAACGTTTGTACAACACTGCCTGCAATGTTGTAAACCTTTATACTAACATTGCTTGTTTTCGGTATCCCATACCTAATCGTCACACTGCTATTTGTAATCGGATTTGGCCACGGATGTGCCATACTGAATACCTTCGGGATAATCGGGTTATCCGATACGCCGACCGTTGGATGCGTTAGACAGGTATAAAATCCTGCCTGCTCAATACGGTTAACTGCCCGGGACTGCCCGATAACGGATTGCCCTGCCGCATCTTTTATGGAATAGTTAGCCGAACTTGACTTCCCACCCGTAACTGAGAACGCGGACTTCACAAGCACATATTGGACTCCAAAAACCTGGGTAGCCCAAAAAAACACTGCGAGAGCGAAATACTTCATCCTTACCTCCTTTTCTCCTTACTTTACTCCCAAAAATACGTTTGGTATCACCTCCCTGCTGCCGAAAAACCCGTTCTTAACACATTATAACAAAAAGCCTTTGCAAATATCCATATTCTTTTGCAAATATCCGTATTCATTTGCAAATATCCGCATCAAAAACAAAAAAAAATCCTCTTGTAGCCTTATTGCAAGGAAAATTCCTTTGCAAATATCTATATGAAGAGTTTTTGAGAACGTGAATTTCTATACTGATTTGGGGATGTGCCTATTTTTACTTTAAAAACCCGGTTAAAATGATATGAGTTGTAACCCACTCTACGCGCTATTTCAAAACTATAATCCGTTGTCTTTATAAGCAATTTTTTTGCATTTCTTATCCTAAGCTCGTTTATGAAATCCGGTATACTTATCTCTACGTATTTATTCCATAAAAAAGAAAAGCTTTTCGGATGCATATGGACACTCTCTGCAATATCCTTTAAACATAAGTCGGGATCCATATAATTCTTTCCCGTATATTTAATTGCCTTCTGAAGCTTGAAGGGTAAATTTGGGGCAAGCGTAATGTCCTGTTTATCTGATTTTGTGATATTCCTTTTGTTCATATTATGCTTATTTCTTTTATATTAATTAATTTCAAACCTTGTCCTCCGGCCCGAAAATACAAAAAATACTGCTCCAAAAATCATTAACGTAGGAATAAAAAACATAACCGACATCGATACTATCTCTCCAATTATCTTTTTCACTTTTTACCTCCTAAAATATTTTATAAAACTTAATCTATATAGTACAGCAAATTTCGTGTCAAAATAAGTGATTTTGTGAAATAATATGAAAAGATTAAAATAAAAAAAAGGGGGCATTAAAAAATGCCCCCTTTTTTATTTAGTATTTTACCTGATGAAGATAATCTTCTTAACCGATTTCAATTCTCCCGCCTTTAGTTGACAGAAATACATTCCACTTGCCAGCTTCTTGCCGAAATTATCGTTCCCATTCCAATTAATAACATAAGAGTTGGCATTTTGTTGAGAGTTGACTAAAGTCCTGCGTAACCTGCCGTTATTATCGTATATCTCAAGAACGACTTGCGCTTTAAATGGAATATTATACGATATCGCAACCCTTCTGATTGCCGGATTACAAGATTTTATTATCAGATAGTTCTTTTCCGCTTTTGTTTTTTCCTCTATCCCTGTTTTCGGCATACTGATATTGATATTAGAAATCGTGTTATTGTGAACATTAACGGATTGAGAATAGTTTGAAGTATTGTGGAATGGAACAGATGTTTTAATGGTATAACTCCCTGCAGGCAGCTTATCTATGATATACCGCCCATTTGGAGATGTCCTCGTACACCCTACCTCATCTTCGCCTTTAGTCGTATTTATTGCATACACCATTACATTTTCAAGAGGATTCCCTTTATTGGACGTGATTTTACCGTTTATGCCCGCTTTGCCGTTTTTACTTGCAGGAGCAAGGGCAAAATCAATGTCGTCCGCAGTCGGCGTAACTTCTGTTGCCATTTCCCACGCAAGAGAAGTATCATAGAATTCACCGATATACCCGGGAGCCCACGCATAAATAGAATACTTTACGCTGTCAAGTCCATTAATGGTATATTTACCGTTGATATCTGTAGTCCCCACACAAGACTCCGAATCATTTTTGAAAGCAAACACCATACAAGAAATCGGCCCCCCCGTGCTGCTCACAACTGTTCCCGTAATATGCTGTTTTGCAATACTTGTATCCGTCGGGGAAAGAATAAAATTTATATTAGAAGTAGTCTGCTTATTTACAACACTCAAAAACATAGCATCTTTTAACTCGGCAACATTATTATAGAATTCATGAGTATAACCGGTTGCTATAACTTCTACATAATAATGCCCGGCTGTGATATCAGTTATTGTATAACTCCCATTAGAATCCGTGCAAGCATACCCTTCCGAACCGGAATCCCCAAAAGCATGAACATAGGCATTCGGAATCGGATAACTATTATCATTCCATACATTGCCGGAAATATGCCCCGTCTCCGGCTTCTCCTGACCTAATCTTATGAGATAAATATCGGAATAACCACCCGCCCCGAAAGAATATGTATACCCTAAAACAATAAACCCGCCGTCTTCAGTTTGTTGAACCGAAGACCCATAATCGGCGATAGTCCCTCCGAAAGTTCTTGCCCATAAACTATCTCCCGAAGAATTTGTCTTAATCAGATATACATCATAATTTCCTGCCCCAAAAGAATTTGTCACCCCTGCAACAATGAACCCCTCATCAAAAGTTTGTTGAACGGAATATCCTTTCTCGTAATCAGCCCCGCCAAAAGCTCTAATCCACAACGTATTACCGGAAGAATCCGTCCTGATTAAATACATATTTGAAAAACTACCTACACCAAAAGACCACGTCCATCCCGTAACGATAAACCCGCCGTCAAAAGTCTGTTGAACCGAATATCCATTGTCATTATTAGCTCCCCCGAAAGTTCTTGTCCATAAAGTATCTCCCAAAGAATTTGTTTTAATCAGATAGCCATCGGCAGATGCCCCATCACCTTTAGTTCCCGCAAAAATAAAACCGCCGTCAAAAGTCTGTTGAGCCGACTTGCCCAAATATACATCATTCCAGTTAGTTCCGCTATAGGTTTTCGTCCACAGAGTATCTCCCGAAGAATTCGTTTTAATCAGATAAATATAACCATTGGGCACCATTTTTTCTCGTATCCTTTCCGCAATAATAAATCCGCTATCGGCACACTGAACAAGCGAATAACTACTGTCTATGTCAAAGCTATCTCTCCCGAAAGTTCTTGTCCATAAAGTATCTCCCGAAGAATTTGTTTTAATTATATAGGCTTCATAGTTTTTCGCATATCTATGCCCTCCAATGATAAACCCGCCGTCAAAAGTCTGCTGAACCGAATATCCATTATCATCGTTAGCCCCCCGAAAGTTCTTGTCCATAAAGTATCTCCCGAAGAATTTACCCTGACAAGATAGACATCCACCAAACCTGCCCCGAAAGAGTATGTACTCCCCGCAATGATAAACCCAGTGTCGGATCCTCCTGAAGCGGACTGAACCGAATACCCAAATTCATTGTTAGCCCCGCCAAAAGTCTTAGTCCACAAAGTATCGGGCGCAGCCGCAATTACGTTTGTTGCTATTAATATTCCTAAAAGTAATGTAAATTTTTTCACGCTTCCCCCTTAATTCTTATATACCATAATATAGCAACTTTTATGCCAACTAACAAAAACCCACAAATCACACCACCAAAAGACAATCCATAACCCACCCCAACAATCCCATTTTTAACATATTTATGTCAACTTTGTTGACACGTTCCCCATTACGCCCCATCAAACAACAAATCACAGACAATGTCAACTTTGTTGACAAGACAACTTTGTTGACTTACTCTATTTTATATCTTTCAACCTTTTTTTGAAGCCCGAAGCGGGAGAGTCCGAGGGCTTTTGCTGCGTCTTTCTTCTGTTTATGTTTTTGTAATGCTTTTATTATCATTTGTTTCTCTATGTCTTCGGTAACGGATTTTAACGTCCCTTCCCTTAATTCAATAAACGGTGACGCTTTCCCCCGCCCTATGGAAAAAAGGTCTTCTGAAATTCGATTCTCCGTTGATAGGGTTACGGCTCTTTCAATTTGATGTTCGAGTTCTCTTACGTTGCCATGCCAATCATAATCTAACAATATTCTCATCGCGTTTTCGGTAATTCCTTCGATTTTTCTTCCTAATTTTTCAGAGTATTTGTCTAAAAAATGATGCACAAGTAAAGGGATATCTTCTTTTCGCTTTCTTAAAGGCGGAATTACTATCCTGATTACATTTAAACGATAATATAAATCGGAACGGAATCTACCCGCTTCCGTTTCTTTTTTTAAATCTTTATTGGTAGCCGCTATGATTCTTACGTCTATCTTTCGCTGCTTTTCCTCGCCCAGTCTTCTTATCTCTCCTTCCTGGAGAACCCTGAGAAGTTTTGATTGTAACTCCAAAGGAATGTTAGATACCTCGTCCAGAAATATTGTTCCCTCGTCTGCTTCTATAAATAAACCCTTCTTGTCGCCCGTTGCTCCCGTAAATGCTCCTTTCAGGTATCCAAAAAGTTCGCTCTCAAACAGCGTATTCGGTATGGAAGCGCAGTCTACAGGGATAAATTTCTTGTCTTTCCTGGGACCGCTGTAATGTATGGTTCGGGCAATAACTTCTTTCCCTGTCCCGGTTTCCCCGTCAAGCAAAACACTCGTCGAATTATCTATAACTTTTTCCATTAATTTATAAAGCTTTCGCATTTCTTTGCTCTTGCCGACTATTTTTTCAAACTGGTATTTTTCCTCTGCTTCTTGCTTAAGGTATATGTTTTCTTTCTGAAGTTCCATATGAAGTCTTGCATTTTCAATAGCAACGGCCGCAAGGTTGGAAAAAGTAGTCAAAAATGAAATGTCTTCCGAAGCAAAAAGGTCGGTAACCCTTCGGTGGTCAAGATAAATAGCGCCAATGGTTCTTTCTTTTATTTTTAAAGGCACACAAAGAACGGATGTAATATGATAGTTTGTAATACTTTTTTTATCCCGAAATCTGATATCTGAACCCGCATCATTGACTATTAACGGAGTTCCTTTCAATGCTACATCCCTGACTATGGATTCACTGATTAAAGTTGTGCCTTCAATGTCGTTTTTTTCTACTCCGCGAAATGCTTCTATCCTTAAATCGCCCGCTTCTTCCCCGGTCAAAATAAGAACACCCCTTTCCGCATCCAGTGTCTCAATGGCTATATCCATTATTTTATTCAACAACTGCTTAATATCCAATATCGAATTAATAATACTGCTAACCTGGTATATACCGATAAGGTCTTTACTAACGGGTCCCTTTAATAGATTTTTTATTTCTTTCAAATTTTCCTCCATCCCTAATTTTTCAAATATCTCCTTTGCCTTTTCAAGATACGATACCCCATCTTTAGTTTCACCGGTTGTTCTTTTTAACTCTCCCATCTTAAAATAACTTTTCGCAAGCTCGACTTCAATATCTATCTCTTCTAAAGTTTTTATACTTTTTAGAAGATATTCCTCGGATTTTACATTGTCTTTTTTAAGTTGGTACGTCTCAAATAATTTTCGGTATATTATTCCTTGTTCCGCCTTGCTTCCAAGCGCAACCGCAAAATCCAATGCATCCGAATTATATTTTATGGATTCTTCAATGTCTTTTTTATTCAAATATAATTGCCCTAAAGCCTGGTATACTCCTAATAATACCCTCTTATTCCCGAGCTCGTTGCCAATTGCTTTTGCTCTTTCAAGATAGTTAAAAGCTTCGCCGGGCTTATTTTGATTTATATGTATAGTCCCTAAATTTATTAAAGAGTTTGCCGCTCCTAAATAATCCTTTATTTTTTCCTTTAGAGAAAGACTTTTTTGATAACATTTTGACGCTTCGTCCCAATTATTCTGGGAATTATATACTGAACCTAAATTATTATAACATCCTGCTATCCCTTGAATATCACCGATTTTTTCTTTTATTTTCAAACTGCGGGTAAAAAAGTCAATTGCTTCCTGCCATTTCTTTTGTTGGATATAAATAAGACCTATGTTATTATAGGAAGCGGCAAGACTAATATCATCCCCCATTCTTTCTTCTATTTCAAAGGCTTTACTATAATGTTCCTGAGCTTTTGTCAGGTTGCCTTGCCTGTAATAAATAGTTCCTATATTTTTATACCCTCTTGCCATACCTATCGGGTTTTTTATTTTTTCGCTTATGTCAAGCGCCTCTTTGTAATGTTGAAAAGCTTTATTAAAATCCCCCGTAGTAGAATACACAACCCCAAGATTATTATTGGAGGCGGCTTCTCCCTGTAAATCTTTTACCTTTCTTTTTATTTCAAGACTCTTTTTGAAATATTCCGCAGACTCTTCGAGTTTGCTTTTCCTTAAATAAATAGTTCCCATATTATGATATATTCTCTCTGTCTCCTGTAAATCGCCATATTGTTCCGCAATTATTAATCCTTTGTTTGCGCAATCCAGAGCCTTATCATAATCCGCTTTAGTTTGATACGTCCAGCTCATCTCCTGGTATATGCGAGCTTTTACTTTTTGATTGCCCTTGTCCTGCAGACTGGAGATAGCTTTTTCATAAGACTGAATCGCGGCATCGGATTCCCCTTTTTTGCGATAACCGACTCCGATATCACAATAGATATCCGCAACTTCTTCAGGATTGCCGGTTAATACTTCTTTGTATTTGTTAATTGCCTCATCATAGTTCCCTTCCAATATATATATATCCCCGAATTCTTTTGAAAGCCTGTAATCAGTGTTCTTCCTCCCCTCAACCACGCCAAGCGCCTGTTTGAAATATTTTATCGCCTCTTTGTAGGCATAAAGAGATTTGGCTTTCTGACCGGCTTTGAGCGAAAAGTTAAATGCTTTTTCTTTATTTATTCCTCTTGCAAAATGATAAGACAATTCCTCTACTACCAAATCAAGCTTGTCTGCAAATCGCTTTTCTATAATTTCCCCTATTGCCTGGTGAAACTTTTTACGATTTTCTTCCTTTAATTCTTCGTAAAGCATTTCCCTCAGTTGCAGACTTACAAAATAATATCCGTCAGTATGCTCTATTAAAAAGTCTTTTTGAAGTAATTCGTTTACCGCATCCAGAAGTTCTTCCTCAGGACAGTTAATTATTTCTTTTATTATATTTAATTCAAATTTTTTGCTGAATACGGAACATATTTTTAGTGTCTCGTATGTCCCGCTATTTAGTGTTTTTAAGTGTTCCTTAAATGTTTCCTTTATGGTTTTTGAGAGTTTCAGCTTTTCAAAATCTACTTCTTCAATTATCCACTTCCCCTTTTGAAACAAAAGAGTTTTACCTGACATAGACTTAAGAAGTTCCTGGATGAATAGCGGATTCCCTTGAGTTTCTTTAAAGATTTTCTGCATTGGAGAAGAAGCAAGTTTATGTCCTCCCAACATTGAAGTAATTAACGTATCCGTCTCGTTCTGATTGAGTCCTTTTAAATTTATATTCTCTGCTTTATCGACAAGTATATTCTTCTTGTCCGTTTTCTCTTCACAAAAAGCAAAACATAAAATAATGTTACTCTTCTCTATGTTTTTTATAAGATAATGAAAAAATTCTATGGTTTCTTCGCTTGCTTGTTCTATGTTATCAATAAATAACACATAGGGCTCTATGTGTGACGCCTTAATTAAAAACTGGACGACAGAATCAAAAAACTGTATCTTTTCATACGTAACTTTAGAAAAGACCGGCAGGGAAAGTTTTTTTCTTAATTCCGGAATAAACCGGGCAAGCATTTCTTTATATTCTTCAATTAGGTTTATATGGCTGGATTCTATTGCGCGGATAAGTCCGTTTAATATTTCCACAATTGGACCGTAAACCATTTTTTCTTCTTGCCGACATATGCTTTTCCAAAAACCCCGCCCTTTTAATTGAGCCTGTATCCGAAATTCTTCCATTAACCGCGTTTTCCCGATTCCTGCGTCCCCGCTTATGGATACCACAACTCCTTTCCCCTTAGCTAAAAGGTCATTCAGCCGGACAATCTCTTTTTCTCTGTCAACAAAACAACCGTTTAAAAGCCACCCCTTCTGTGGCTCATCACGACCTTTGTCGCGGAGCGGTTCTTTCTCGCCTGCTAACAAGCTTATATCCGAAATGACTTCTCTTGCTGATTGATATCTGTTGTACGGATATTTGCTTAATAGTTTAAGAATAATCTGATTTAACTTTTCCGGAATATCTTTTGCGTATTCGGAGAGAGAAACCGGAGTTTTCTCAAGGTGTTGTTTTAACACTGATAAAGGCGTTTCACCTTCAAAAGGAAGTCTGTGTGTAACTGCTTCATAGAACAACACGCCCAGAGAATATAAATCCGTTCTAAGATCTGTTTGATTCCCCTTAATCATCTCCGGGGACATATATTCTATCGTTCCTTTCATACCTTTATGAGTAGAAATATCAACCGGTTCCGTCATTCCAAAATCAAGTAACTTAGCCGTTTTATTCTTTGTTATAATAATGTTAGATGGTTTAATATCGCAATGCACCAACCCACGGGAGTGTATAAATTCAAGTGTTCGGCATATTTGAATTATTAAGGAATAAAGGTTAGAGTATTTATCCTCTTTCCCGCCGGTCTTTTGTATAGATAAACTTCCCGTGGCTTTTACAAAATCATCCCCCGCAACATATTCCATCGTAAAATAAGAATTATTTTCTTTGTTCAATACAAAATCATATACTTCTACAATGTTGGGATGATTTAGTTTTGTCATAACGAGGAATTCTCTTTTTAAGTGCAAAAGATTTTCCTCTGTTTGCGACGGAAGTAAAAGCTTAAGCGCTAATTCTCTGTTCCTAACCTTGTCATAAACATGATAGACTTCCCCTGTCCCGCCTCTGCCAAGTTTTTTAAGAATTTCGTATCTATTATCAATCAGTTCAGGCATAATTATTACTTTTTTTCTATAAAAACTCTAAACTTGCCTAACGGAAGTTAGACAATCATATTATGCTTTGGATATACTTTCTATTCTCATTTTTGCAACTTATTTTTTTAGAACGAACATAATAAAAATTGCGGTTTCCCAATCTATGTCTAAATTTCCGGGAAGAAGTTAATTTGAAATATATACATAGTATACCTACAAAGCCCTCCTAATACTCCGGAGGGCTTTGTTCTAATGTACTTGAACTCTATCCTAACACCGTAAGTTTTTGTGTCGTCTTGAAACTTCCTGCTCCCATACGATAAAAATAAGTTCCGTTTGAAACTTTTTGTCCGTTGTTATCCTGCCCGTCCCAATAGACTTTGTGGAAACCGGGTTCCTGGTTACCTGCCGTCAAATTGCGAACAAGTTCCCCGTTCACATCATAAATATCCAGCGAGACCATTGTATTTTCAGGCAACGTATATTCAATGTAAGTGCCGGAAGTTATGGGATTCGGGTAATTCCGGAAAAGCTTAAAAACAAAAGGCATCTTGTTTACCGGCTCTTCAACAACAGCAGCAGGATATATCGTAAAGCAATTATAATTCCTGCCACAAATAGAAGTGTCTTTTGAACTTGATATTTTAATATTATAGAGATTGCTGGAAGTTTGATTGGAAGGAATATTCCATTCATATGAACCATCATTAATAGTGCTTAATATTCTGTACTTAACATTACTTATCCAGTACTCTATTATCACATTTCCGCTTATATTCTGACTCGTCCAGGTTATGTTATGGCTGGTGCCGACTTGCCAATGTTCACCGCCGGAAGGATATGTTACGGCAATCCATTTTGTCCAGGTTAGATTAGAACCGATTCCTGCTTGCCGGGTCTCACCGTCATTTGGTTTAATTCCCTTGGTAGATTGCCCATAAAGCAGGTTGTAATTCACTAGAATTCCTGCCGCGATAAACACGCCTATTGTATTGAATATCAAAAGTTTCTGCAAATATTTCATCTTTTCACCTTCTCTGTACTAATAACAGCTGTTATCAGACCGTATTCTGGATTAGCAGCAACTATGGGAATTCTTAACATTATCTTCCTCTTGTAAGATACAACTCCTCTGGATTTGTCTATCGTCTTTAAGCCATTCAATCGCTCTCTCCTTTTTACTGAAAAATTTCACATCTTTCTTTTTGCAACTTCCCATAAAAAAAGCCGCAATTACTTTCGCAACCGGATTAACTCCAAAATGGGCAACTTTTCCGATTTTTTCATTCTTATGAATTTCTACGGTAAGCTTTCTCGCCTTAATAGAAGGCTTCCCGGCTTTATCCAGATTTACGAATACGTTTACCTTCCCATTAACCATATTCAGAAGCTTCATAATTGCTTCAATCGGTATGCTTGTTTTTTTGCCGTCAATTTCTCCGACAATAGTTATATACAATATGTTATCCTTATCAAGATGGAAAGTATGTTTTCCTGCTGATATTTTTCTTTCTTCTTTTTTCATTGATCCGGATACCGCTTTTTTCATTTCCAACCTCCCAATACTTAATTTGAATTATTATTATATATAGCAGCAACTTCCGTGCCAAAGCGCGTAAATTCTTTGGGGAAACCTATTGTTATATACATAAATAAATTACAAAAATGTATTAAAAAATGTGAAATTATAAAACAGAGACTAAATGGGATGAGTTTGCTTTTTAAAAATTAGAAGCTTTATATGTTTGTTCGGTAGCTTTATTTTGTAGGACGAAAAATTATCTTTTATCTGTTTCTTCTTTTCGTGCAGAGTTTACCCCGAAGAAGTCGTATACCCCGCTGTGCGCCTATCCGCCTTTGTAGGGACAACCCGCTGGGGAACCCGTTTTCTTTGGGTGCCCTACTTTCTGTTCTTTGCTGTAGGGACATAGCGTGCTATGTCCGTCTTACTTTTTCCGATTATCCTATTAACACACTATTAGAAGCTCTTAGGCTTTAGCATTTAGAGCTTCTTATCAGTGTTCCTGCATTAGAAACTCTTAGGCTTTAGCCTTTAGAGCTTCTTATCAGTGTTCCTGGATTAGAAGCTCTTAGGCTTCAGCCTTTATCCGCCTCCTTGTGCGCCAGTCTTTTTGGTGCAAGGCGGATTATCCAGCATAGCTGGGCTATACTATTAACGAATTTTCCTACTCAACAACCGTATTTATCCCCAAATCACGCAGATAAGTATTTATAATGTCTTTGCGCGATGGCATTGCAAACTTCTCCTTAACAATTCCCTTCGTCGGAGTTCCGACATAGAAATATACGTGGCTAGGATACCCCTGCGCCGACAAAAATCCATTAATCGTGCCCGTCATATTTGCCGTCTGCCCGGCTTCAGGTTTTGCTCCGGAACAAGGAATCACTTCTAAAGCAACTGAATAACAAATAGCCCCGGGAACATTAAAATAAGATGCGGGTATTGTTATCCCATTCGCAGTAGGATACAATTGTTTCGACGGACACTCAACATAGTCGGAATCAGTATACGCATATCCGCTATACTGCACAATGTAATATTGAGCCCCTGCTGAAGCGACCCAACTGCAAGTAACTGCCTGTCCAAGAGGCAAATTGGTATCTCCATATTCAGGCGCGATAATTGACGTAGTTTCCGGCAAAATAGCGCTTCCGCTCGAGTTCCCCACATCAGACGTAACCTCGATTTTATAGCTCGTCCCGGGAACCGGCATAACGGTATCAATAAACATTAAATATCCCGGCGCTACACCTTCTATAGGAAAAACTCTACTGTTTATTTTTGCCTGCGAATGCGCCGTGTCCGCAACCGGATTAGAAACAAGTATAACTTCTGACATATCCTCATATAAAAAAGCAAGAACTACTGCAGCAGGATTTACCGTTACCTCAGACCCCGTTGTAGTCTTTTTCTTGCACCCCGAAAAAACCGTAACCCCAACCAAAAAAAACATAACTGCCAAAATTTTCAACTTTCTCCCATTCATCTCTCCCCCTCTACGGCATCTTTTTCCTATATAAATCAACCAATCCTATTTGTCAAGATTTTAGAACTCTATCCGTTTTCTTGTGTAAATCTTGTATTAATCCTGTCCTGGTTTTTTCTTTTCTTTTGTTTTTTGTTCTCCTGTTAATCTTGTGGTTCCATTTTGTTCATTTTTGATATTTAATTTTTGATTTTTGATTTATTCTCAACTACCCTACTTCATCAACAGCATCTTTGAATTCACGTTCTTCCCGCTTACGTTAAGCCTTACAAAATAAACCCCCGCCGCTACCTTATTACCGGAATTATTTTTCCCCGACCATTTAACACTATGTTTCCCCGGCATACAGGAATTGTTTACGAGCGTAGAAACTTCCCGCCCGCCCGCATCATATACCTTTAACGATACGTCCGTCTTGCCGCTGCCGTTCACATAATAACAAATACTCGTTTCCTTATTGAACGGATTCGGGAAACTCTCAATCGAAAGCGCTTCTTTTACATTCCCCTTTTCTTCGCTTATACCCGGGAAAGACGACTGGAATATGTAAACTCCGCAATCACTGTTCGCAACGTATATATAATCTCCCGAAACGTATATATCACTCGCAGGGAAAAAGAAAACCCCTAAATTTGCCAGGAAAGGCATCATATCTATATAATAATACCCAGCCTCTTGTGGTGCAGTAGGGTCGGATACGTCTACTGCCGTTACACCTGCCGTATAATCGGTAGTATACGCATATTTTCCGGAAACACATACATCCGTGTTCCACGCCCCCGATGGACAATAATGCCCTACTTCTTCCAAAGAAATCGCCCTTAATATGTCTACTATTCGTAACCCGCTGTCGGGAGTCACGATATACGCATATTGCCCGGATATTGCCATATTAAGCAAATAATCCTTGACCGTAGCCCATACTCCTACTGACTCCGGAGCCGACGGATTTGAAACGTTTATCGCATACAGTTTCTTGCCTACGTAATCGGTTACATACACATAATTACTGTCTATACAAAGAAAAGTAGTAATATACGGAAAATTATATGAACCGACTTTATTCAGGGAATCATTCATAATATCAATGGTTTTATTATAATTATACGCATAAACATAATTGTTCGCTGCGGCTATCCATCTGTAATATACAGTATCTGTAGCGCCCGGGTTAACCCATACGTCCTTATCAACCGGAGCTAACGGGTTACTTATGTCTTTTATTACAATCCCGGAATCTCCCGTAGAATCGGCATACAAACTTGCATACAAATAATTTCCCGCCACGTTTATGTCCAGTAAAATATTCATAGGCATTTCCCCTACCCTCTGGGGATTCTGTGGACTACTGATATCCAATACTTTTACACCCCTTGCATAATTATATGCATACCCATAATCATTGGAGATTTCTATCTTCGCTATGTTTTCATAAGTGTTATAATTACCGATAACCACCGGAGAATCGGCAACAGATACGTTTATTATCTCCAATCCCTCCGCACTGCAGGCTCCGTAAATGTGGTCATTAAAATAAGATATCCCGTAAGTCCCATATACCATATTAGAATCAACTCCAACTACCTTAGCCGACTCCGGAACCGATACATCTATTATTTCAAGCCTGCCATATCGAAACGCACTGCCCCTGTAATCTATAACTTCGCCCGCATAAACATAATTATTGTTAACGCATATATCATAGGCATACGCATAAGTATTACAACTCTTAACAAGTTTCGGAATAGTATCCGCTATGTTTAATATTTTAACCGTAGCTCCCGCCGCTACGTATGCAAAAGTATCTTTAACACAAATTCCCGAAGGATACCCGGTAACGTTTATACTTCCTGTTTTCCTTATGGCAGCCGGATTAGTAATATCAAGAGTAATGAAACAACTTGTCGTCCCCATCCCCCTGTCCGTGATATACGCATAATTTCCCGAAACGTAAATCTCCCCGAATAATTGACTCCCCCCGTATGTCCCAACCAACAAGATATTCGCAGGATTCTGGATATCCAATACCTGCAGTTGCCCCATCCAAAAATCTATAACGTATGCATAATTTCCCGAAACGCAGGAAGACCAAGCTTCAAGCGAGTCCGAGTAATGCCCCGCTTCGACAGGGTTTGCAGGATTACTAATGTCTATTATTACGAGACCCGCTTCCCTGTTTGAAAGATACACATAATTTCCCGAAACGTAAATGTTGTTTATCAAAGAAGGACTGCTGAACTCGCTTACAAGTGTGGGATTTGCAGGGTTCGAAGTATTCAGTATAATAAGTTCCCCGCCTTCCGAGTAATATGTAAAAGTATCTTTTACGAACACGCAATACCCTAATCCGTGAAGCGTTCTCGCAACAAAATGAATGTTGCTTGAATCCGATTTGCTGCCTTTTTTACTGCCAAAAAATCTGGACTTCAATGCGGAAATATCGTTTTCACTGTTACATACTGCAACCTTCTTTCCGAATTTCCCCATATCTACGGGTATCATATTTGTTTGCCCCGCGCCTACGAGATACAACAAACTTATTAAAGTTATCATCTTCTCCCCCTCTTTTTTCGTTCTCTGTTACTCACTAAACTAACTATACTAACTCAACTATCGCATCCAGTTACATTATTTACACCACTTATATAAATGAATTAATCTCCTTTGTCAAGATTTTTAGACTCCCCCTCTTTATTACACATAGTGGACAGCCCCATCAACTTATAAAAAGCCCTTGAGTCTGTCTCCTTGTGCGCCAGTCTTCTTGGTGTAAGGCGGAGAACTTGTCCGCCAGCCTGCATACCAGCTTGCCCCCCAATCTTTTTGGCATGTCCGTTTGGAGGAGAATCTCCCCGTTATCTGTTTTTTTATTTTTTCTCTTAAAGTCTCTTTCAATCCCTGTTTAATTCTTTCCGTTCTCTGCCTGCCCGCCGGTCTTCTTGGCGGGTTTTCCGTATTCTGCGAAAATCATAATCTGTTAATCCTGTCTAAATTTTCTGTATTTTTTTATCTGTTTTCAGGTTATTCCTTAGCTTTCTTTTTATCTGCGAAAATCTGCGTCCTTACTTAGCCTTTGTTCCGCAGGGACATTATAGGAAGCCCTTGAGCTTTAGCGATTAGGGATTCTTATTCTGAGGAAGTCTAAGTTATCCGGCTTTGCTGGAAAAAATTTCTGTTTAGTGTGTTCCATGCTCATTCGCGCCTGTTTACCTGCCGATAGGCACGGCCCGCCGTAGGCATGGGATAACTCTTTTTATTTGTTATTTGTTTTTCGTGCTTTTTTCTTCTTTTCATACTTTCGTGGTTCTTTATTTTCTTTCTTTGCTGTCTACCGGTCACTCACCACTATTTTCCATTTTCCCTTTTCCGCGTTTATTTGCGTGTATCTGCGGTTACAGTTTTTGTTCTTTGCGCCCTCTGCCCCCCGTGCCCTCTCATCTGTATTCTGTTGGTTCCTTCTCTTTGCTCTCTGATTTTTTCCTCTGTGAACGGAGCTTACCCCGCATATTTATTGTGCGGGGTGGCTAATCTCCCCATTTTTTTCTTGACAAATCCCCCAACTTAAAATAAGTTATAAACCAGTTTGTAATATAAACCACAGGAGGGGCAATGGAAAAACAGGATTTGGACAATCTTCAGCAGACAACAAAAGATTATGCGGAATCGGTAGGATGGTTCGATGGCGTAGTACTGGGAGTTATCTCTGTAATTTACGGGCTTATGACGTATTTTAAAATTGGTAATTGGGGCATTATAAGTTTGTTGATTCTTTTAATGATAAGCTGGTGTTTTGTTTCAATACGTTTAAAACGTACTATAATGCACAAAGGATTAGGTTATGTGAGACAAAAACAAATTACCCCATGGGAATTTTTCCGGGAACGGCCCATCACGATGCTGCTCTGTCTTGGTCTTGGTTTTTTTATTCCACTGCTTACAAAATACTGGGGTACTGGAACTGCTTACCTTATTTTGTTCTTAGGAATCGGTGGTGTTGCAATAATTATCGGATTAATGAATCGCAAAAAAGCGACTTTTTACAGCGGAGTATGTTGTATTATCTATATTCTTATATGGATATTTCCCATGAAACACATCTTCTATGCTCACGAAAATGCTCCGCAAGGAATTGTTTTTACATCTCTTGGACTTTTGTGGATAGCGGGCGGCATTATCAACCATTTTGAATATAAAAACATCATCCAAAAAGTGAAAGGAACAAACTAATGAAACCACAGGAGGAACCTATGGAAAAACAGAATTTGGATAATCTTCAACGGACAACAAAAGAGTATTCGGTGTCGGGAAGGTGGGTAGGTGTTATAATGGGGGGAAGTGTTTTTATGGTTTTGGGGCTTATGATGTTTTTCGGAATTGGCAGATGGGACATTCTAATACTGCTGTTTTTTGTTTTAACAATCTGCGTTAGTCTTGGCTCAAAGTATTTAAATCGTGCTGTAATGCGCAAGGGATTGGGTTATGTGAAACAAAAAAAAGAAGCCGACTCGCAGAAACAGAAATTTTCATGGAAACAATTTTTAGTTATTTTGTTAATACCTTTTATTTTTATTGTTATATCTTGGGCTAAGAACTTAAATGGGCATTTGCCTTTTGTTGCGCTATTAGGAGTCGGGATTATTACAATGATTGTCGGATTAATAAATTGGGAAAAAACAGATTCTAACATAATTTTCTACGGCGGAGTATATTTTGTTGTCTGTGCTATTATGGGAATGTCTCCTATAAGACATATCCTTCATGCTCATGAAATGTCTTCAATGGGAATTATGATGATGACATTTGGGTTTGGACTTATACTATCCGGCATCATTCGTTATTTTCAATACAAAAAAATCGTCCAGAAAGTGAAAGAAACAAACTAACAAATCACAGGAGGAACCTATGGAAAAACAGGATTTGGACAATCTTCAGCAAACAACAAAAGATTATACGAATTCAGCCACTTGGTTAAGCGGTATAATGCTTGGAGCTATCTTTCTTATCCACGGCATTATGATGTATTTCAATTTTGGAAATTATTTCATTTTAAGTTTGTTATTTTTAGGAGGTTGGTTTTACTGGGTTTCTGCTTCAAGAAAATTAAACCGTTCTATAATGAATAAGGGATTAGGTTATGTCAAACAAAAGGAAGCGTTCATCTCATTGAAGCAGAAACTTTCCCGGAAACAAATTTTATTTTTAATACTATTTTCTCTAATCTTAGGTTCATCAGTTATAATAAAAAACTGGAAAAACTGGGATGATAGAACTTTTTATACCGGTATGTTCTTAGTATGCGGGATTATTTCAACGATTTTCGGATTGCTAAATCGGAAAAAAATCTTTTCTCTCTATGTCGGAATATATTTTATTGGCTGTGGTCTTATATTATACATATTCTACGCTCACAAAATGATTCCGGAAGGAATTACGGATATATTCATTGGACTTGGTCTTATATTATCCGGCATTATCAATTATTTTCAATATAAGAAAATCGTCCAAAAAGTGAAAGGAACAAATTAATGAATAAAAAAGATTTTTGCAAAATTAGTATTAGATATATTATAAATTGTTTATTTATGCGAGAATTGATTTTGATATGGAGTGCAACAACGGTGTTGTTGCACGCAAAATCATCTCTACCTTCGGCAGACAGGGATTTTGCACTCCAAAAATGGATAATAATCAGGAGGAACATATGGAAAAACAGGATTTGGACAATCTTCAGCGAACAACAAGAGATTATTCGACATCGGCAGAGTGGGTTGATGATATAATAAACGGGATTATTTTTATAACTTTTGGTCTTTTGACATATTTTAAAGTTTTTAATTCAAACATTTTGCTTCTGTTGTTTTTCGTTTCTACGGTAGCCTGGGATTTTACTAAAAAGCATCTAAAACGTAATATGATGCGTAAAGGATTAGGCTATGTAAAACAAGTATGGGACACTCCACCATTAAAAAAGAAAAGTTTTTGGAAAGGAGTTTTAATTGGAATCCCTTTAGGCTTAATAATAGCGCTATGTGCCTTACTGGGCTTTGACCTTAACATAAAAAGCTGGAATGTCGGGATTATTTATCCTCTTGCGTTTTTGTGTTTTGGATTTATTATAATAATTTTATTATTAAAAAACCGAAAAGGAATGTTTTTTCATAGTACTTTCTACCTGGGAGTATATTTTATTATCTGTGCTCTTATCTTGATGTTCCCTATGAGACATCTTTTCTATGCTCACGAAACGGCGGCTCGTTGGGGAATTATGATGACATTATTTGGACTTGGAGGTATGTTGTCCGGCATTATCAATTATTTTAGATATAAAAATATCATCCAAAAAGTAAAAGAAACAAACTAATAATCAGGAGGAAGCTATGGAAAAGCAAAATTTGGACAATCTTCAGCATATAACAGAAGGCTATTCAGGGGCAGCGTGGTGGTTAAGCAATCTAATATTGGGAATTATTTGTGTACTTACGGGAATTATGATGTATTTCAAAATAATTAATTCATTCGTAATGTTTTTGATAATTATGTTTTCATTTTTTACTTTCCCTTTTATTTCAAGATACTTAAATCGTGTTGTAATGCGTAAAGGATTAGGATATGTAATACAAAAGGGAGAAACTACTTCTTTAAAACAGGGGATTCCCCGGGAACAAATTCTTCCCGCGATAATAATACTCTGTCTTATTATCATTATGTCGCTTATACTAATTTGGAATTCCAGAATTGCTTGGGCTATTATATTCTTAGGAACTGGTTTTTATGCAATGATTTTTGGATTAACAAACCGGAAAAAAGTATTTTTTTATAACTCTTTCTATGTTTTTTATGTTGGACTATACTTTATTATATTGGGTATCGTGTGGATACTGCCTATAATGAAAAATATCCTTTATGCTAACAGAGATATTGCTTCAGAGATTATACTCATATTCATGGGGTTTGGAATGATATTTTTCAGCATTATCAATTATTTTAGATATAAAAATATCATCCAAAGAGTAAGAAAGATAAATCAAAACTAATGAATAAAAAACCACAGGAGAAACCTATGGAAAAACAGGATTTAGACAATCTTCAACAAACAACAAAAAATTATTCGGATTCAGCCACCTGGGTAAGCAGTATAATGCTTGGAGCTATTCTTACTATCCACGGCATTATGATGTATTTCAAAATTGATAACTCGGTTATTTTTCTGCTGTTTTTTGTTTTAATGGTAAGTTATTTCCCTGTTTCAAAACGTCTAAAACGCACTATAATGAATAAAGGATTAGGTTATGTGGGGCAGAAGGAAGGATTCACCTCATTAAAACAGGAGCTTTCTCATAAACAAATTTTATTTTTAATACTATTCTGTATAGTCATAGCTTTGTCGGTTGTAATAAAAGACTGGAAAAACTGGGATGATAGAACTTTTTATACCGGCATGTTCTTATTCTTCGGTCTTATTGGAACAATTATCGGATTAATGAATCGAAAAAAAATCGTTTCTCTCTATGCCGGAATATATTGTATTGCCTGTGGCCTTATATTATACATATTCTATGCTCACAAAATGATTCCGGAAGGAATTACGGATATCTTTCTTGGATTTGGATTTATAGTATTGGGTGTTGTCTATTATTTTCAATACAAAAAAATCGTGCGAGAAGTAAAGAATAAGACGCAAACTAATGGCTAAAAAACCTGAACGTGAAATCGTAACATCGGAAATTGACAAAATCATTCACGAACCTGTGCGATTATCAATTATGAGCGTACTATGCAGTTGCGAAGAAGCGGATTTCAATTATCTTCTCAACCTGTTAAAACTAACTAAAGGCAATCTTTCCGTTCATATCACCAAACTTGAAGATGCGGGATACGTCAAAGTAACTAAAAAATTTGTGGATAAGATTCCCAACACCACTTACTCCGTAACCAACTTCGGCATAAAACAATACGAAAAATATCTTAAAGACTGGAAAAATATGGTCTCCATCTCCCACCGCAAAATCTAATACGAAGCCCTTGCCTGCCCACTGTTCAACTGCGCCCAACTTCCAATTAAAAAAAGCAGGAAGGTCTTGTCTTCATTGTTATCGACCAATTGTAATATGCTACTCCTCCGACAACACAAAGTCCCCCAACTACCCACTTGTTAGGCGCTGTTGCATATGCATTCGACCCTACTCCAACAATTATACCGGTTAATAATACCCCTATAGACGCTCCACAAAAAGTAAGTAATGCCAACCCTTTTTGATGAAACAACTTCCCCGCCGTTATCGTTCCAATAGTTGTTCCCAAAGGCACACCAAAAGAAAATATAGGATTCTTAAAGACATCCTCATATTCCATAACAGTCTTATAATTTTTAGTTAATAATAACACTGTCCCTGCTCCTATAGCACCACCCAAAATCTCAGATACTACTGCTAAATTACGATTACTATTTTCTACAAAATCTTCTACGAAATCATCCTCTTCCGGGGTTTTATTATAATCATTATTACTTGAAAATATATTATTATACGATATTAAATTCTCTGTTTGTAATGCGAATTTCTCATCAACCTTGATCCCGATAATATCCTGCGCTCCCCCCCCAATAGGCAACAATGTTATTCCGGAAAATAAAATTAGAAAAACTGTTCTCATTATATTTTCCCCTTTGTGTTCTTTCGTAATTGGTCCGCCTCAGGCGGATTACCCCACAAAATGTGGGGTGGTAAATTATTTTCCCTTCTCTGTCTTTTCCTCTGCGCTAATCTTAATCAGTTTATCCTCTTTATATCTTTTTCTTTTTTTAGCTCTTTCATTTTTGTTAATTTTTTATCCTGTCTATCCTGTAAATCCCTGCCCGCCGATATTTTTGGAGGGTGCGTCCAAATTATTCCGTTCCCTGTCTTTTTATCCCCAATCCCTGCCTACCGGCAGGCAGGCAAAATCCAAAATCTATTTTACCCCTAAACTACGAAGATACGCGTTTATACGGTCTTTTCGGGACGGTCTTCTATCGGAAAAACTTCCCTTAGACGTTCCTTTTACGGGCGTGCCGACATAAAAAGACAGCTCACAACAATCGCTTTCTCCTACAAGAAAACCTTTAATCGTCCCTGTCATATTTCCCGCCTGCCCAATCTGGGGTATTACCCCGGAATAAGGAATTACCTCTAAATAAACTTTATAATAAGTAACTCCCGGGATATTAATAAAATAAGACACGGGTATCGTTATTCCGTTGGTAGTAAAATATGCTTGCCGGGTCGGGAGATAACCGACATCATTCCCCGTGCTGTCATATAACTGCGCATAATACCGGACATCATAATACTGGGCGCCCTGCGCAGCCGTCCAACTGCAAGTTACTGCCTGCCCGACAGCTAAAGTGTCCCACTCCAGAGGAGCAGTAATTATGGTAGATTCCGGAAAAGTAATGCTTCCTGTGGAGCTGTCAAGACCAGACGTGACCTCAATTATATAGTTCGTTGCAGGGATTGCCGGCATAGTATCCATAAATGCCAAATATCCCGGCAATATTGCTTCCCAGGGAAATACTCTGCTGTTTATTTTTGCCTGCGACTGTGCCGTATCTGCTATCGGGTCTGAAATAAGTATAACTTCCGGGCTCTCACCTGCACTAAAAAAACCAAGAATCATAGCCGAAGTATTCGTTGTATCGTCACCGTTTCCCGTTGTAGTTGTTTTCTTACACCCGGAAAAAACCGTAACCGCAGCCAAAAATATAACCCCCAAGAATTTCAACTTTTTATTATTCACATTTCCCCCTTTTTTATCTAAATCTTTCCGTTCCCTTTTCTGCGTTTATCTGTATTTATCGGCGGTTAAAAAATTGTTCTTTGTTTTTCGTGTCTTTCTATATTTTCGTACTTTCGTGGTAAACGTTTTTTTGTTGTCTATTATTTGTTATTTTTTAACTCTATACCTTTCTGTATTCCGTTTTTTAATCCTCTTAATCCTGTCAAAATTTTTTCTGTCTTTTTTCTACCTACTCTCTACTACCTGCTATTTCATCATTTTATAAATATCATTTTCCTGCTCAATGAACCATTATCCGTAGAAAGTTTCACAAAGTATATCCCACTCCTCTTTATCTCCGGCGTAAACGTATAATTTCCCTTGCTCAATGCGCCTTCGTATACATTGCTTTGAAGTCTTCCACATAAGTCATAAATAGTTATTCGTATATTAGTGTAATAGTTATTAGGAATATCCAGATAAATCTTATCTTTTTTAATTCCAAATTCCGAAATCCGCATTCCAAAATCCGAATTGTCTTCTACCCCTACATCCCCAACTTTCAAAGTAATCGGAACCGGAAGAGGATTATTATCAGGGTCGTTCGAAGCTACCCATAAAGTATCATAATAATAACCTTTGCTGAGTTTCGCTTTGACAATTACCGTAACACCTTGTGAAGAGCCGGGTGGCAAAGTAAAAGCGGTAAGGTCTACCGATTTTATCCAGCTTGCCGCATAAGTAATGTTCGTAACGTACAAATTTCCCGCAGCAGAACTTCCATTGTAAACCGTTATAATTCCGGTATCTGCAGGTGTCGGTTTGGCATCCAACGCCGAATCCATCGCCAGATCAAGATTGATTTTCCCGTATCCCGTGTATTTATCCCAACCCGCCGGACTTATATCCCTCGCGGTATTAAACAATATATCCCTTATTTCCGCATTCGTTAATAAAGGTTTTGCCGCCCACATAAGAGCTGCGCTTCCAGCCGCCTGCGGACATGCCATAGAAGTCCCGTTCATTGCAGTGTAAGCGCTCCCCGGAATGGTGCTGGTAATATTAGCTCCCGGCGCAACAAGCTTAACGTGATTCCCGTAATTGCTGTACTGCCAACGACTACCGGATTGTTGTATCGCGCCTATAGCTATCACGGAAGAATATCCCGCAGGATACATCACGGTATCTGCCCCACTGTTCCCGGTTGCCGCAAATAAAATGGCTCCCCCATTCCATCCGGTCTGGCATTTTAACTCCGCAGCGCTTGAATAACCGCCTTCCGTGCTCATAGACCAAACCTTAATCCCGTTATCTATACACCATTGCGCTGCTTCACAAAAATCAACGGTAGTCCCGCTGCCTGTCTCGCTCATATATTTTAACGAAAAAAGACGGGCGTTTGCTACTCCCGCAATTCCCACGCCGTTATTAATCGTCGCTGCCGCAATCCCCGAACAATGTGTTGCATGACTTTCCGTGCCAACGTCGTTTATCGGATCACTGTCGTTATTCCTCGTGTCATATCCTTTGACCGAACCATACCTCGCTACTAAATCAGGATGATTGTAATCCGCTCCTTCATCAATTACGCCGATGCTGATTGTCGTATCTCCATACCCATGATCCCAAGCATCCGGAGCATAAATGCTGTCTTTATCCCATTGAAGCGACCAGTACGGGTCGTTCGGAACTCCAGCAATTCTCCATATTCTGTTCGGCTCTATAAATTTTACGTTTGATTTCACTTTCATACTCTTGATAAAAGATTTCCCGTCTCCTTCTACTTTAACCGCTATAAGATTATCTCCAAGTTTCTTCGTAATTAAACTTATCCCTTTTTCTGAGATACCAAGCGTTTTCAAAGATGCTTTTTCCGCATTAACGGTATTGTTGTAACAAATTATAAATTCCCCCGGCACTACGTCTTTCCAATATGATGCCTCATCTTCATTCATTACGGGAGGCAAAGATACAGGCATAAATGATAATGATTTTGCCGTACACGTATCTATACTTAGTATAAGCTCCGTCGGCAGTACGCTTATCTCAGGATCCCCGTTTTGCTGGTACTTTACGATGGCTGCCTGCATATACTCTTTTACATCCTCATTCCACGATGTGCCGTTTGATGAATATTTACTTTTATATGACATCGTCCCGTCGAGAGACGTTGACGGCAAAAGCGTATCCCACTCAAAATTACCAACCCAGAAAGTATCAGCCACATATATCGGGGGATTTATGTTATACCAATTAATATCAGTCGTAAGAGCAGTTCCGACAGAAGCAGTAACTCTCGCCTTATATAAAACCGTCCCGGGTGACCCGTTTACGTTGCTCCATACAAAAACACTGCACTGTTTCGTGCTTATTTGATAAGCTCCGACAGCATGTGCTATGGAGATAACGGAACACGGCGCGGAAGGTGTAAGTTGTATTGCTTCATATCCAATACGATACGAAGCTTTCCAGCACAACGAAAAAGGACCTTCCCAGGGAGGAACTAAAGTGTCTATTACTCCCTTTCCTTTACCGGACTCTATCTTACTCACCTTCCCGGAAAAAGGAATTCCTTCTCTCAACGCTATTACTGATGCGCTGCAAATTAATCCCACCATCACTACCAACCCTATCCCAAATATTTTTTTCCGCATATTGCCCCCTTAGTTAGCGTTTGTTCCGCCAGGAACATTACGCTAACTTATCAGTGTTCCTCTGACTTAGTTGGACTTTGTTCCGTCAGGAAGATTATAGTCAAGCTCTTAGGAGTTTTACTCCTTACTTACACTCCCTTATGACAATTAGAGAGTGTTGTCCGGAATCTTTCACCGGAGAGATTGCTATCCCGCCTAGCGGGAGTCCAACTTATCAGTGTCCCTGACATTGGATTTCATCTTTTTGTTTTATATAAATATTATATCCTCCAAAATTGATTATTTGTCAATAGAGAATTTCTACCCATTAAAAAAAGTGGTAAAATTATTAATCTTTCTACTCCTTTCTGTCTTTGTCATTCTTAGAATCTCTCCGTCTTCTGTATTCATTTGCGTTCATTCGCGTTAATTTGCGGTTACCCCTTTTTTCTATTTTTTTATCTATTTCAATCTTGTGGTTAAAATTCTCTTTTGTTGTCTGTTTTTTGTTCTCTTTTAACCCTGAATCTTATTTGTTTTCTGTTCTCCGTGTTTATCCGTGGCTATACTACTTCGTGCTCTTTTTTCGTGGTTTTGTGCTTTAGGGGCGAATCTCTTATTATTTCTGTTCCCTACTCAAATATCAACAGCGTCTTCCCGTACCCCGATTTCTGTAACATAAACACCATTTCCATCGCCTCATCTACGTTCCTAAAATCCGTGAACACTACTTTATAATACGGTTTAAAATATTTTACAACTGCTTTTTTATTTGTGAATTCCTGCTGTAATTTTTTTTGCGCCTGGTCTGCCATTCCTTTTTCCCTGAACACGTCAACCTCTACATAAAAATGCTCCGACACTTTTCCGGATACGTCGGGCTTGATTTGCGGGACTTCTTTCTCCTGAGTTTTGAAAGATGTTGGCGCAGCCAATACTTCCTTTGGTTTTTCCTGTGTTGACCTTTCCTCTTTTACCGGCTTTTGCTCTACTGCAGGTTTTTCCACTACTACCGGCTTCTGTACCGTTACCTGCTTTGGCTCTGTTGTTGGTTTCTGCTCTACTGTCGATTTTTGTTCCAATACTGGTTTCTGCACAACAGGTTTCACTTCTACCACCGGTTTTTGTTCTACCGTTGGTTTTGTTTCCGTCTCCGGTTTTTCCGTTACTTCTTTAAATACCTGGACTACCTGGGGTTTGGTTATAAACGCATCCGGGTAATCCTTTTTTAAAACGGTTAATAATTTTTTTGCATCCTCTTTTGTTTTAAAGTCCCCTGCTATTACTTTATTATAAGGAGCAAGCGGAATCGTATTCGCCCCGTATTTTTCTTCATACTTATTTACCGAATGAACCGCCCTGTTCCTGTCTACAAAAGCATATATCTGAATCCCATAACCTTTGGATTCTTTCACAGGCACAAAAGATGCTGTTTTTTCTGCCGGGACAGTATCTTTTTCCGGTGCGGAAGTAACGGATTTTTCTGTCACAGTAACAGAGGTATTAGCAACAGGCGCCGTAACAACAAGTTTTTCTGCCATAGGAACAGACGTCTTTGTTTTAGAGACAGGTCTTTCTGCTATAGGAAAAATAGACCTGCTCGAAACGGAACGCGCAACCGAACGCCGCTCAATCTTTTTTTCTTCTATAAACCCCTTATATCCGCCCCTTTTCTGCAAATTTATTTGTTCTGCTCTTGCAGATTCCGGGGAGAAAAAAGAACCAACTTCTATTTTATAATAATTTATATCTTTGATTATATTTACCGTCTCATCCGTTGATTCCAGTGTTTTCTTTTTTACAAGTTCGGCTTCACCCGAATTCAAACAAAAACCTACAACAATGGTATATTGTTTGTCATAATCGAAATCATCTATGATAGAATAATCGGGTGGATCGAGCTGCCTCTTTACTATGAATTGAGTATTCCCTATTTTTTTCTGCAAGTGTGTCTGCACGGCTTTGGCAGATTCCGGGGAAGAGAAAAAACCAACCTTTACCTTATAAGAAGATGAATCTTTCATTACGTATACCGGTTCGGCAGTCGCTTCCGATGTTTTCGCCTGTATAAACCTGGCTTGTGTCAAATCCGAACATATCGCCACAAGAACGGTATATCGCTCACCGTAGATCACACTCGAAAAACATAAAAACAATATGACGAAAAATTTTCTAATCTCTTCTCCTGACCTTACTTGTCTCAACAAATAAGATATACGTGCCAAATCTCTATACAATTCAAGCCTTTCAGAACACAAGGCTACAAATAACACCCCTTGTATTTTTGCTAATATTCAACTTTTTGTTATAGAGCAGCAAGTTCCGTGTCATTTGTTAAAAACATCCCTCTTTGCCTTATAATATCAACATTTTGAATTTTTATCACGATTACAGAAACACGTTCTATGGGGAAAAATTATCCTACCTGATAGGCAAAGAAATAGTTATTTTTTTATAAAAATTTCCGTTTGGATAGATGGAAGCCCTCGCTCCCATCTCTTTATTATGATTTTTTTGCAGGGTTTTTATGCCCTACAATTTTTGGGTGACTTGGTAGCCACAAGCTTTAGCTTGCGCATCTGCCCTATCCGAACCAACCGTAACATTGTATTTTGTGGGAAAGGTCTCCTGACCTTGATACATTCTCTATTTCCCTTTTCTCGGTTAACTAATATGAGACATCCCGCCTTGGCGACGACAATTTTTCTTTCCATTGGGTAGGGCTGGGCAAAACTGCCCTATCTGATAAAGATAATTTGGTAGCCGCAAGCTTTAGCTTGCGTATCTTTTGCGCTTGGCAGCTTGCGCATCCGCCCCATCTCTTTCTGTTCTTTCGTACTTTCGTGGTTTTAGTCTTTCGTGGTAGGCTTTTTCTTCTCCATTATCTGTTTTTCCATTATCTCTTAAAGTCTCTTACCTGCCTACCGCAGGCAGGCAATCCCTGTTGAATTTCCTGTTTTTCTTTTAATCTCCCCTTCTCCGTGTCCCCGCGTCTATCTTCTCTGCGTTATCTGCGTCCAAAATTATTTCTGTTGTTTAAAATAATTTGACTTTTCAACAGGACTTCATAAAATAAAAAAACAGTTTTAAACGACTAATGCATTTAATATTTTTTGCGATTATCCAATCTTATAATTGGTGGGTAATACGGGGACTCCCCGAAAATTATGAAGGTTTTGGTAAAGCATATATTCATTCCATTTCCAAAAATGATATACAATCCGTTTCATGGAATCCGGCGAATTATTATTTAAACCCAAAAAATGGAACATCTTTAGAACTATTCTCTGTTCAAACCAATTTCGTAAACGAACAATTGTTGGGCAAAACAGGATATAATTATTATATTGATGACGAAGCAAAAGATAAATTCTTCGCTTCTATTAAAGGAGATTACTATACTTATAAAAATATTTCTGAAAAAACGGTTATTTCGGTTGCCTATAAGAACTATGCATTTACCTATAAAAGCAGAGTATACTGGGATTTAAAAACTCCTAAAGACTTCTATACTCTACTCCTTATTGGGGGACCCTTTCCTGATACAAATTATAACCTCGACGGCGGAAAAGGCACAGCTCAAATTGTTGACGAATACGGTTTGAATATAAGCCTTCCTCCTATAAAAGGAATTTTCTCAGGAGTACGGTTAAAATACTTACAAGGGAAATCTTGTTCCGCCTTAGACAGCAGTAACGGTCTTATTGAAACCACATGGGACTCAATAATAAATACATCCGAATTTTTCTTTTCCTCTGCAGAAGGAGGAAACGGCTTCGGAATAGATTTTGGCATCGCCGGTAAATGGAAAAAGTTTTATACCGGACTTTGTATTGAAAATCTTTACAGCATTATAAACTGGACTGACAGCACCCTTCACGAAGACCAACTGGATACTACTTTAATCTACGAAGTTCCTTCATTTAAATCGCATCTTCCGGTTTCTCTAAGAATGGCATCGTCTTATGATTTAGGTGTTACAAGATTTATTTTTGCCACTTCATTCGAGAAATACTGGGCTTTTTCAGTAGCTGCAAGTTCGGAGTTATGGAAACATATTCTGGCAACGGGTGGGTTTGTTTACTCTTTTTCTTCAATATCGCCCATAATTCAAATAGGATTTTCCCCTACCAAAAAAATAAAACTCATGATAGGATATCATACAGAAGAAGGCCCTGGGCCTCTAGTTCCAAACTTTAAGTCCTCCGCTTACTCTTTCTCTTCTTCAATAACGTTCTGAAAATTAAAATGTGGGTAGTCAGGGCTTTTATGCCCTGAATAAAAGATATCTATTCTTTTCCCTCTGCGCCCTCTGTTCTTTCTATCTCTTATGTTATCTTGAAATCCCTGTTAAACCTCTCTTTTTTTCGTGCTTTTTTCTTTTTTCGTACTTTAGTGGTAAATCTTCTTTTTCTCCGCGTCCTCATCGATAAGAAGCTCTTTCTGCCTCTGGCAGATTACTTACAATCCCTTATGTTAATTAGGGAATAGATTGTGGAGCATAGCGACATCCCGCCTTGGCGGGATTGTCCGGAATCTTTTGCCGGAGAGATCCCTATCCTGCTCCGCTGGACTTTTTGTTCTGTGAAAATTTATTTTTGTTTTTCTCTTTCGTGCTTTAGTGGCAAAAATTCTTTCTGTTATCTCTTATTCTCTTGGTTTTTCTCTGCGGTGAAAGGCTTTTTCTGTTAATCTTATACTGTTCACTGATCACTGTCTACTGATCAGTATTTGCCTACTTAACAACCTTCTTTATCCCTAAGTCATTCAGATAAGCGTTTATACGATCTTTACGGGGTGGAGTTCTGTCAACAAATTCCTCTTTAGTAGCCCCTTTCGTAGGAGGCGTACCGACATAAAACTCTACAGAACTACAATTTCCTTCAGCCATCATAAAACCTTTAATCGCGCCTGTCATATTTTCCGTTTGACCGGCTTGAGGTATTGTTCCGGAACAAGGAGTAACGCTTAAATAGACGTCATAATAAGTAGTTCCCGGGACATTAAAATAAGATACGGGTATTGTTATTGCATTGGAAGTAGGATAAAATTGTTGCTCCGGGCAACTGTTATATCCGGAATCATTATATGCGTAAGCATAACACCGTACATTATAATATCCGGCACCTTGTGCGGATGTCCAGTTAAAATTTACCGGCTCCCCAAGAGGTAAAGTATCTTTAGCTTGAGGGGCAGTGATTGCAGTAGATTCCGGCAAAGTAATACTTCCTATAGAATTGCCGAGATTAGAATTAAGCTCAATTGTATAGCTTATTAAAGGAGTTGGGGAGATAGTATCCGTAAACACTAAATATCCCCGGGATATTTCTTTCATAGAAAATACTCTACTGTTTTCACTCCATTTAATTTTTACCTGTGACTTTGCCGTGTCTGCAATTGGTTTAGAAATAAGTATAACCTGTGTATTGTCCGTAGATAAAAAGCTAAGGACTACGGTGATAGCATTCGTATCGCTCCCTCCCGAACTCTTATTTTTGCTTCCGAAGACAGTAGTAACTGCAACAACAAAAAGCATAACTACCGAAAGTTTAAAGTTTTTATTAATTTTATCCCCCTCTTTTCTTTACAGTGAAATTTTTTGTCCGTTCAATTCCAAATCCGCATTCCCTGCCTACCGGCAGGCAGGCAAAATCTAAAATCCTCACTCGCCCCCTTCCCACTCCGCATACAACTTCTCAATCTCTTCCTTCAACGCATCATATTCTGTTTTAAGAGGATTTAGTTTATATGCATTAGAATATATTCCCGGTTCCAAAAATAACTTCTCAATCGCGGCTATTCTTTTCTCTTTTACATCTACTACCTTCTCTATTCTGGCTCTTCTCTGGGGTAAACTTTCCGGCTTTCTCCACTTCTCCGGTTCGGGTTTCGTATTCGTAGGCAACTGCAACCGTCCGTCACCCGCCTTTTTCCCTTTCTTTTCCGTAATCCCGAATTTCTCCGCTATATAATCATTATAATTTCCGATATGCGTTTTTATTACTCCATCCGCTACTTCTATGACTTTATTCGCAATACAATTAATCACCGCCCTGTCGTGCGTAACAAGAACAATCGTCCCGTCATACAGTCGTAACGCCTCTTCTAAAACTTCTCTCCCGGTTATATCGAGATGGTTTGTCGGCTCGTCCAGGATAAGAAAATTGACCGGGCTTATCAATATTTTCGCCATTGCCAATCTTGTTTTCTCACCACCGGATAACACTTTTACAAGCTTAAAAACGTCGTCTCCCGAAAACAAAAACGACCCTAAAAAAGTTCTGAGTCTCCCCTCTTGCGCCATTGGAGCCGCAGTTTGAAGTTCCTCGAGTACCGTATTTTTCGGATTCAACAAATCAAGAGTCTTCTGCGCGAAATACCCGATATGCACGTTTGCACCTACTTTCCTTTCTCCTGCCGTCGGTTCAAGCGCCCCCGCAATAACCTTTGCCAGCGTTGTTTTCCCTGCCCCGTTCACTCCCACAACCGCAATCTTCTCTCCCCTCGTTATCAGAAAATTCAGATTTTCAAATACTTTCTTTGTGCCGTAAGCCAACCCCATTCCCTTCAATTCCATAACTTTATCCCCTGCTCGTGCAGACGGGTAAAACACGAATTTGACTTTCTTGGCGCTCGTTGGAACGACAATCTCATCCATCTTTTCAAGCATTCTTTCTCTTGATTTTACCAGTTTCGCCTTGCTGGCGTTTGCCCTGAACTTTGCAATGAACAATTCGATTCTTTCTACCTCTGCCTGTCTTTCTTCGTAAGCTTTCAAAATTAATTCTCTTCTTTTTTCCTTTTCTTTAATACATCCCGAGTAATTCGTAGAGTAACTATTTAGTTGCCCAAACTCAATTTCAACGACTTTCTTCACCAGCTTATCCATAAAATACCTGTCGTGTGAAACGCAAATTATGCTTCCTGTAAAGTTTTTTAAGTGATTTTCAAGCCATATTATCGAATCAAGGTCTAAGAAGTTAGTCGGCTCGTCAAGCAGCAGGTAATTTGGATTTTGCAGAATTAATTTGCCAAGCGCAATCCTCATTTCCCAGCCTCCGCTGAAAGTCTCGGTTTGTTTGTCCCAATCTTTTTTATCAAAACCTAATCCGCTGAGTACTTTTTCAACTCTATGTTCCAGCGTATACCCGCCTATTTTATCCATTTTTTCTTCTATTTCACCGTACTCTTTGAGCAGTCTTATGGACTCTTCGGAACCGGCTTCGAGTTTGCTAAACTTTGTTGCTATTGCTTCTTTTGTGTCAATAAGTGTTTGCACCGATTCGAACACGCTCATCATTTCGTTGTGAAGCGTTCGTCCGGAAAAGGTTATGCTTTCCTGCGGTAAATATCCTATACTGCAGTCTTTACTTTTAATGATATCGCCTTCATCCGGGTTTACGTGTCCTGCGATAATGCGTAACAGGGTAGTTTTTCCTGTCCCGTTAGCCCCGATTAACCCGACTCTATCCTCATCTCCGATGTTCCAGGATATATCCTTAAAGAGTTTCCTTCCCCCAAACTCAACTCCTATATTTTGAAGTGCTATCATTTGTTTGATATCCTATAGTATAATTATACCTTTGTCAATTCTTCCTCTATTAACTGATGCCGATAAAGTTTCCAATACAAATTTTGTTTGTCTAAAAGTTCACTATGCGTACCCGTTTCCACAATTTTTCCCTTATCCAATACGTAAACAATATCGCATATACTTAAAGTGCTGAGCCTGTGAGACACGATAATTAATGTCATATCCTTCGTATGCGTAAATAACTCTTTAATTAATCGCTGTTCGGTTTCCACGTCAAGGCTTGAAGTAGCATCATCCAGTATAAGGATTTTCGGCCTTCCTATTAACGCGCGGGCAATTGCAACCCTTTGCTTCTCGCCACCGGAAAGCTTTAAGCCCCATTCTCCTATCTTTTCTTCCAGTCCTTTCGGAAATTCTTTGAACCCCAATTGCGCAATTTCTGCCATCCGCTCAACGGATTCCTTTGACTCTACTTCCCTTCCCAGAACAATATTATTATAAATCGTATCGGAGAAAAGATTCAATTCCTGCGGAACATACCCGAATAACGCTCGCAGTTTGTCAAGGTTAACTTCTCTAATATCTACACCGTTAATTTTGATTTTTCCTTCGCCCGGATTCATAATTCGCAATAACGTTTCTATAAGCGTGCTCTTCCCCGACCCCACCGTTCCGGCAATTCCTATTTTTGAGCCGGGTGTGATTTTCATATTTATACCCTGCAAAACATCCACAGCTTTTTCGCCCTCTTTATATGAAAAGCTTACGTTAGATAAAGTTATATCTTTCCAATTGAAAATCTCCGAATTTTCGGCAACGGGTCTTTCATCCGTTTTATGTTCACATATTTCGCGGATTCGTTTTGCTCCTCCTTGAGCTCTTTTCCCAAGAACAAAGAAATCACCGATATCAATTACCGGGCCGATAAGCATCAAAATATAACTATTAAATGCAACAAATTCTCCTAAGGTCAATGCGTGTTTTATAACTAATATTCCGCCAACCCATAAAACGATAAGGGTGCCAAACTCGGAAAGCCCGCTATAAAAAATGCCTATTTTTGCCTCCACTTTAACCACAGAAATCGCCTGAATTATTCGTTCATCCAAAATTTGTCGCAGTCTCTTTACGCTCTGTTCTTCCGTAGTATAGGATTTTATAAGTTTTATCCCGGAAAATGACGCCGACAAATGATTATGAGTCTCGGAGATTTTTTCCCTCCATTTGAGATATCGTTTATATATCGTAGAGCCAAATTTCAACCAGACAAAAATTATACTCGCCACCGGCACAAATGAAACCATAGTCAAAAAAGGATTAATCTTAATCAAAATTATTAACGCTGCAACGATTATAAAAATCGCTTCCACAGGCCGGAAAATACCCGAACATGCAAACCACGATAAATCGGTTAAATCCTGGTCAACTCTCGCGATAACGTCGCCGGGGGGGAAACGCTGCGTAGCATTATGGTCACGCACAAGCAATCGTTTAAAAATATTATTTCGCGTACGCCATGCAAATAATTCGTTAGTCAGCCCACGGCAAAACGGTAGGCACATAGAAACTGCCGATCTCAAAGCCCCCAAACCTAAAAGAAGTAATGCGTATTTAAGTATTTTCCCGGGCGCAAGATGGGCAGTGATCCCATCAATCAGAAGCTTTAAAATATAAGGAAAAGACAGTGAAATTCCTGTTCCTAATGCAGTAAAAAGAATCAGGAAAATAAATCTACCTTTTCTTTGCTTCCAAAAATCTATAATAAATTGTATATTAAACATTTTTTGAACCACTCCCTGCCCCCGAAAGATACTGAAGTTTATGTAGTTTATAATAATATCCTTTTTGTCTTAAAAGTTCGATATGCGTTCCCTGCTCAAGAATTGTGCCGGAATGAATAACGATAATTTTGTCCACTTTACGGGTCGTTATCAACCTGTGCGCAATAATAATTGCCGTTTTGTCTTTCAAAAGTTCTTTTAATCCTTCCTGTATTAATCTTTCCGTATGCGGGTCAATGGAAGAAGTTGCTTCGTCAAGAATCAGAATTTCAGGCGAAAATACCAGCGCTCTGGCAAAAGATAAAAGCTGACGCTCCCCAATGGAAAGGTTTATCCCGCGCTCAAGCAAGTCGGTCTCATAACCTTGCGGGAAATTAAGTATTATATTATGGATTTGCACTTTTTGAGTCGCAGATATAACTTGTTCCATAGTAATTTTTTCGTTGAATAATCTCAGGTTATCAAATACCGACCCCGGGAAAAGCACGACATCCTGGGGCACAAACCCAATCCGGTGACGCAAAACACGGGTATCAATTTCCTCCAGTTTCCTGTTCTGAAGTAAAATCTCCCCTGATTGCGGGATATAAAACTTCAACAATAAACTGATAATCGAAGTCTTTCCTCCACCGGTTTCGCCTACAAATGCAATCTTTTCACCCTTCTTAATACTCAAAGATATGTCTTTCAAAACCCAATCCCTGCCTTCATACGCAAAATTTACTTTCTTGAATTCAATAATCGGAGATTCTAACTCCGGAGACGGAAGAAAGAAAGACTTTTGAACTTCGGGTTCCGGAGGAACATCCATAATTGCAAAGATTCTTTCTGACGAAGCAAACGCCCTCTGAATAACATTTAATTGTTCTGACAAACCTCTTACGGGCATAAAAAGTCTTGAAATATAATTTATAAAAAGAACAAGCGTTCCGATGGTAATCCATCCTTTTAATGCCCAGAGTCCTCCTATGCTTAGAACGATTACAAGTCCCAAAACTTCACCAAGGTCAACGGAAAACCAGAGTCTAGACCATAGTTTACTTGTCTCATATTCTCGCTTATATTTTTCGGAACTTAATTTATCCATCCTCGTTGCGAAATATCCCTGGCGATTAAATATTTGCACTACAACCAAATCCTGAAGTGTTTCTTTAATAAAATTGTTTATTTCGCTTACTACCTTACGGGTCTGACGATAAACGGGTCTTATTTTTTTCTGGAAACGTTGGAACATATAAAATAAAAACGGCAATAAAATAAAAATCGCTAAATATAGTTTAACGTTAATTATTATCATTACGACTGACATTCCCACAAGCATAACTAAATCCTGAGTAAGCGTAACCGTGCTGCTGGTAAACAAACTTTTCAGAACCTCAGTATCGGATTCAACGCGACTTAAAAGTTTACCTGCGGGATTTTTATCAAAAAACGACATTGGCAGTTTCAGAATATATTTATAGAGATTCTCCTTTAATAACATCACCGTTTTTTCACCAACTGCCGCAAGCGAAATACGCATAAAATATCCGATAACGACAATCATAACCTGCAGGATGAGATAAATTAAGGACGTGCGAACCAACCCCGGAATATTACTTGTTTTGATATCCACATCAATTGCCTGCCTTAGCAAAAGAGGCCCGAGCAGCGTTAAAACGCTCGAGAATAGCAACAGTAAAGTAGCCGTAATAATCTGGATGCGGTACTTAGCAAAATATGGCAGAAGTCCGCCAAGTAGCTTTTTAAGCGACCCCTGGTTCTTTACTTCGTCCTCTTCCGAGGAAAATATGTTTTCGTCGTCCCACATAGTTTTAATCCCTTATTGCTTCTGTTTTTTCTTTTCTGCTATTTTCTACCATTCACACTTTCTGTACTTTTTGCTTTCTGTTTTCTCTGCTCTTTTCCTCTGTGCTCTCTATTTCTATTCTGTTCTCTGTTCTTTTTTTAACCCTCCGACTTTCCGTTCTCAGTGTCCGGAGTTTACCCCGTCCGCCTGAGGAGGAGCGGGGTGGTTAATCTTTTTGTTTACCATTAGCATTTTGGCAAAAAAAAAGCCACCCTGCACTCCTGAAGAGTGCCGGATGGCTAATAGAAATCAATTAACGTCTATTTACCCATATACACTCTCCCTCACAGGAAGTTTATATTTTCTCATAGTTTATTTTTCCATTTCTTTTTACAAAATATTTATTAGGGTGTTACATTATTCATTCTCAATATTTTGTCAAGAAAATAATTTATAAACACTTGTTTTTTTCGTGCTTTAGTGTCTTTGTGGCAAAGGAGTTCTTTCTGTCTTTTGTTTTATTATCTTATAACCGTAATCTTCTTTGTCGCTTTGAATGTGCCGGCATCCAGTCTCACAAAATACACTCCTGTTTTTAATTCTTTTGCATTCAGACTAATACTATAACTTCCCGCCTCTTTTTCCCCATCAACTAATGTCTTTACGCATCGCCCCGTTAAATCGTAAATCGTTAATCGTGTATTCGTTAATCGAGATCTGAAATTCGCAGGTATCTTATAACTTATAATTGTCGACCTAATAAATGGGTTTTGTCCTATTTTCAAATCTGCACTCCGCAACCCAAAATCCGAATTCGATGTTTCTTCCACTCCAATGAACGGGGAAAGTTTTCCCCACACTCGAATTGTATTATATGGCGCCGGTGTCCAGCCCGAATATGTAGTAAGTAATTGAGCGCCCGGTCCTTTTGTTAATGTTGGAAAAAGTTGGTAGCCTGTTTGGTTGGTTACCAGAAAACGATTAACTACCTTTCCGGACGTGTCCATCGAGCATCCATATATATCAGAATTATTCATTCCGTTTCTGAAATCTTCCCACACGATAACAAAATTAGTCCCGTCAAAACATGCAGAGCAATATCTCTCATCCCATGAATTGCCAGTGATAAAAATCGGGGTTGTATCTAACACCACTCCTCCGGAAGTTACCCGAATTCCATAAATATCGGAATTTTCACCCATCCCGGTAATATCAAGCATTCCTAATATAAGATAGTTTTTGCCATCAAAAGCCAGAGAATAAGGAGAAAGGGAAGGAGAGACAAAAATCTTATTTAAGACCGTTCCTGTCGTATCTATTATTGATGCACAAACTCCATATTCATAATAAGAAGAATCTTCTAATACTCCGGCATAAGAAACAAAATAATTAGTCCCATCGAACCCAATAGAAGCATATTGCCCATAATTATCAATAGTTATTCCCTGCGGGTCCAATACGGTTCCCGAAGGAGTAATTCTTGCACCCCTAAGTCTGGGAATTGAGTCGCTATACCATACCGCAAAATAGTTGTTCCCGCCAAACGCAACCGAGGGCATTGCTTTCCAACCCGGCAAAGTCGAAATCGGGAATTCTCCCAAAGTATTTCCTGCCGGACTCACCCGGACACCGTAAATATCACTATTATCTTCTCCGTTTCTATCATCGCTCCATACTGTCAAATAATTTGTCCCGTCAAAAGCTACGGCCGGTTTTGCAAAAGGATAATAATAATCCGTTGTTGTAGACGAAATAAGAATTCCTGTAGGGTCTAAAACATTACCCGAAGAATCCAATCTTGTGGCATAAACACTTCCATTGTTCCGCGAATCATAATACACCGATAAATAATTTGTCCCGCCAAAAGCCGTAGAGGAAAGCCATTGAGAATATGCCGCGGTTGAGACAATAATTCCCGAAGTATCCAAAGCTTTACCCGAAGTGTCTATACGGGTACCACAAACATCATATTCATAGTTGATTTCATTTTCCCACACCAAAAAATAATTTGCATCTCCAAAAGCAATGGAGGAAGGACTTCCCCATTTGGTTGCGTTTGGAGGTGACAATATGATTCCCTGGGTATCAAGAACGACGCCGGATTTATTTATTCTTGTGCCGTAAACCTCGCCATTACCACGGCTATCGCCCCATACTACGAGATAATTCGTGCCGTCAAAAGCAATGGAAGAAAAAAACTGGTCGTCTATTGTAGTTGAAATAGGAATTGCCGAAGTATCTAAAATTACACCTGACTTGTTTACCCTTGAACCATAAATATTATAGTTATAGGCTTTCAAGTCCGTCCATGTTACAAGATAATTTATCCCGTCAAAAGCTACGGAAGGAGCAACTGCATCATATATTTTGCTTGAAATTTGGATTCCTGAAGTATTTAAGACGGTTCCTGTTTTGCTTATTCTTGTCCCATAAATTACAGGCGTATCATTCTGGTTGCTTCGCCATACCAGAAAATAATTTGTTCCGTCAAATGCTCCGGAAATACCCGATTTATTTCCTGATACGTTTGATATTGGAATTCCTCCCGGGTTAAGGATTGTTCCATCCGGACTAACTCGTGTACCCAAAATGTGATACCCGTAACTTCCCCAAAATTCCATCCATGTTACAAAATAATCATCGCTTCCCCAGATTACGCATGGCGTATCTTCTGCATAACCTGAAGTTGAAATAGCTATGCCTGTCGGATCAAGCACTGTCCCGGATTTAGAAACACGAGTCCCATAAATATCCTTGTAATAAGAGTCATTGCGTTCATCTATCCAAACTACGAGATAATTTGTGCCATCAAAAGCTATGGAAGGATAGGCTTGTCCGCCTCCTGCAGTCGAAATGGGAAATCCTGCCGGATCTAAAACCGTCCCGTCCTGGCTTATCCGTGTTCCCCATATATCGGAAGAATCGGGGTCCGAACGGTATTCTTCCCAGACTACGAGATAATTTGTGCCGTCAAAAGCAATGGAATTCGATCGTGTAAGCACTTGGTCGAAAAAAGCGGGCCCATACGCAACATTAGTATCAAGTAAAAATTCACCCGTAGAAGGCAAAACAAAATTACAAGCAGAAAAATCCTGTCCCGGGTTTTTATATATTTTATATGTTGTCTTTTTTTCATTTAAAGGGTGTCCCAAAGTCCATATGTTTTCGCGGGGTTGTCTCATATATCCCGGATGCTTATCAATAATATTTCTCGGGATTTCTATCCCTCTTTGTATCCCGAAAGGTGTTGTTTTCCCCATCGAGATAATAATGGTTATAATTAAAAAACTTATCATATTTAATCCTCCTCCTTTTTTTTATCTTATAACCATTATCTTCGTTATTTCATCAAAATCAATTTCTTTGTCATAGTTATTATATTAGATTCTTCTCCGCCTGAGGCGGATCCAGAATGACAAACTGCATCCAGTCTCACAAAATATATTCCCGTTTTCAATTCTTTTGCATTCAGTTTAATACTATAACTCCCCGCCTCTTTTTCCCCATCAACTAATGTTTTCACTGTTCTCCCTGAAATATCGTAAACCGTTAATTCCACTTTACCTTTAGCAGGTATGGAGTAACTGATAACAGTTGATTGAAAAAACGGATTCCGTCTTATTTTCAAATCCGCATTCCGCAATCCAAAATCCGAAATTGATGGTTCTTCTACCCCTGTCGTATTATATACCGCAAGACCTCCATAGCCATCCGTGCCAATCCAAATTTTGCTTCCTTCTATCGCAAGAGCATAAACATCGTCATCCGGCAACCCGGAATTTAATTTATTGAATACCATCCAGTTCGTCCCGTCAAACTTTGCGAGACCACCGTTATCAGTGCCAATCCATTTATTATTTCCTTGTATCGCAATAACATTGACTTCATCATTAGGCAAGCCTGAATTTGAAGTATCATACACCGTCCAATTAGCACCGTCAAACTTTGTAAGCCCTGTACAATTGGCTCCTATCCAGACATTATTTCCTTCTATGCCAAGAGCACCTACATAATTAAACGGCAATCCTGAATTTGAGGTGTCATACACTGTCCAATTCGTTCCGTCAAACTTTGCAAGTCCACCACCCTCAGTGCCGATCCATTTATCGCCGGTCGTTCCCTGTATTGCAATAATATAAACGGTATCGCAAGGCAACCCGGAATTCAATTTATTATATACAGTCCAATTCGTCCCGTTAAATTTCGCAATACCACCGCCGTAAGTTCCAATCCATACATTGTTCCCTTCTATCTCAATAGTAGTGACAAAGTTATCCGTTAAAACGGAATTAGAGGTGTCGTAAACTGTCCAGTTTGTCGCGTCAAATTTAGCAAGACCACCGTAAGTGCCAATCCATTTATTATTTCCCTCTATCCCAAGAGCCCAGACATAGTTAGAAGGCAACCCGGAATTTGCGTGATTGAATGCCGTCCAGTTCGTTCCATCAAACTTCGCAAGTCCACCACCATTAGTACCAATCCATTTATTATTTCCTTCTACTGCAATAGCCCTGATAAAATTATCCGGCAAGCCGGAATTTAAAGTGTTGAACGGAGTCCAGGTAGTCCCGTCAAACTTTGCAAGCCCGTTAGCGGTGCCAACCCATTTTACGCCAGTCGTCCCGTCTATCCCAATAGAATAAACCTCATCGTCAGGCAAACCCGAATTGCCCATATGATAAAGGGTCCAATTCGTACCGTCAAACTTCACAAGACCATTTTCATAAGTACCTATCCAGATAGTACTTCCCTCTATCCCAAGAGTATAAATACGGTTATCAGGCAAGTCGGAATTTGATTCGTTATACACCGTCCAGTTCGTCCCGTTAAACTTTGCAAGACCTCCTCCATAAGTGCCAATCCATTTATCGCTTCCATCTATCTTGATAGAAAAAACAATGTTATGAGGCAAACCGGAATTTGAGGTGTTGAAGGTAGTCCAGGTGGTGCCGTCAAACTTCAAAAGTCCACCATCGGTACCAATCCAAATATTACTTCCTTCTATCGCAAGAGTCCTGGCTTCGTAACCGGAAAACACTGTCCAGCTTGTCCCGTCAAACTTCAAAAGATCATCCTCAGTTCCAACCCATATATTACTTCCTTGTATCCCAAGGGCATAAACGCTATCGCAAAGCAAAACTGAATTTGAGGTGTTATAAAGAGTCCAGTTAGTTCCGTCAAACTTTGCAAGACCTCCATAATAAGTACCTATCCAGACATTGCTTCCTTCTATCGCAAGTGCGCGAATAGTGTTATCCGGCAGCCCCGAATTTGCGTGATTATAAAATATCATATCCCCGGTAGTTTCGTTCATTTTTATGAGTCCACCACCACAGGTGCCAATCCATAATTCATTCCCGTTATCGGCAACAGCCGTGATATATTGTCCGCCGTAAGTGTAATTAGCCCATCCTGCATGCTGTCCATAAATATTACACGTAATCACACTAAAACCAAAAATCGCAAAAAAAATATTCTTTCTCATCTTTCCTCCTCCGGTTTTTCCCCTTTCTTGCTGTATACTTTCTACTGCCTACTTCTTTCAACTTCTCTCCCTTTATGTATGTTAACTCACAACATATTTATCGCGAAAATGACAAAAGTCAAGGACAAAATAACCTTCAAACTATTTATCAGGACGGTTGAAAATTTTTCCATTCTCTGTTTGTTTTTAATTCTGTAGCTTTCTATTTTCTGCGAAAATCCTTATCTGTCTTTCGTGTCTTTCTATATTTCTTTTCTATTTTCGTGGTTATTTGTTTTCTGTTACAATAAATTACTATCAACCTCTACTAATTACAATTCTTACTGTCTGTTTTTCGTGTTTTAGTGTTTAGTTGGACTTTAGTTATGACGAAAGCAGAGCTTTAGTCCAACTTATCCAGCTCAGCTGGACTTTAGTAGCAGATTAGTTATTTTTTTAAAAAACTATTGACAAAAATATAATATGGATACATAAACATTATACTATGTGGTGGATACTAAGCGCTCTTATCTGTGCAGAAGCTCCTAACTTCAGCATACCCTCTATTGAGGGCAAAACTGTCGTATTGGACTCCCTTGTGCAAAACGGATACGTCGTTATGGATTTCTGGGGCACATGGTGCAAACCGTGTATAAAAAGTCTTGATACTTTTAATAAGCTACAAGATGAGTTCAAAAACGTAACTTTTCTCAGTATAAATCAAAATCCTGCTTATAGCCGGAACGAAGTGAAAACAGTAGTAAAACTCCATAAATGGAAGTTTTTAACTCTTTGTGATGAAAATAAAAAAGTCGCGGAAGCTTTGCAGATCAAAGCAATCCCACACGCTTTCATAATCGGCCCCGGCAGGAAAATAGTTTATGACCACGTAGGATATAAAAAAGGAGACGAACAATTAATCCGCAAGAAATTAATAGAATTGTTAAAGTCCTGTCCTATGGATAGTACCGTTACTCCAGTATCTTCGGAAACAAAATAACACCGTGAACTTTCTTTTAATTCTCAGTCTTTTTACCCAAACCCCTGAAGTAAGCAGTAAATTTTCAAACGACCTGAGTGTTTGGGGTTGGAAAAAAGAAACCGTAGATACCACAACCAAAATTGACACTGCTTCAATAGAAAATACTCTCTCTCTCAGCGCGCAGTGGAATTATTTTAATGGATTCTTTGAAACATTGTATCTGGACAGAAAAATCTACGTAAAAAAACGTATCTCTTTTGAAGCTCCAAGTGTCTCTTTCCTGCTTGGTGATTTTTATCAAACTTACGGCAATGGACTTATGCTTGGTATGACAGCCATTGAATCCAAAGGTTTTGAACGAAGAATTAACGGTGCAATGGCATCTACAAAACTTGGATGCGTTACCGTTTCGGAAATATATGGAACCCCATGGATAATAGATAGAGCTAACCAGAAATATGGCATAACGAACGATACATTAGATAAATTAGGTGGAGTAAATCTATCCGTTCCAATCTCAAAAATTCAAACTATTTTTAATATTCGGGGAATAGGACTAATAAAATCATTATGGGCAGGTGGTCCTCAAAGTTATATGACTTTAATCGGAGGAGAAGTAAAATTAAATACCAGCTGGTGTGAATTCAATGCAGAAGGGTTGAGAAAAACAAATTCGGATACACTTGATACTTTAGGCTACGGGGGACACTTAAATACAAAAATCTATTTAGGCTCTTGTATTGTGGGAATGCAAGGTTTGTACTATGAACAACTTAACACTTATAAATATGCTTCTTTGCCCACTCTAAATAAAAACGAGTATTCAATAAACGAAGGCAAAGACGAATGGGGATATAAATTCAGCTTACAAAAAGCTTTTGATGAACTTATTGCTAATGCTTACTTTTCAAATACCCTTACCCGATTGGAAAAAGCCCCTATAACCGACAAAAGGAGAGGTCTGCTTGAAGGCTCTGCAGATGTAGAATTTAAAGATATAAACGCTTCTTTCAGGATGGCTGACTTTGATTCGGCAATTGATATTCACTATAAAAATAAACAAGAAATAGAAGGCGAGCTTATCGGGGAAATTAAAATGTTTAAAGCAGAGGTCTCCTTATTAAAGGTAACCGGAACTTCATTGGAAAACTCAACGGTAGATTTTTATGACACAGGATTCGGATTAGATTTCTTTATAAACGAACAATTTGCTCTTTACTCAACTTATACTGTACGTTCTAAAGAAGCACCCGAGGAATTAAAATCCCCGGGAAAACTATGGTACGGTATAGGATTAAAAATCAACGTCGTGGATAAAGTCCTCGGCGAAATATGGTATGGCAACGAAAAAGGCGGGCTTGTCTGCTCCGGGGGAAGTTGTAGATGGGTAGAACCTTATGAAGGCTTGAAAGCAAAAATAAGCATCAACTTCTAATCTCTCTCTGTTCTTTTTTACCCTCTAACTTTTTTATAATCCTGTTAATCCTGTCTAAATTTTTTGTTCTCTGTGCCCTCTGTTCTCTATTTCTCCTCCCCGCGGAAATCCTCATCTGTTGATCCTATTTTTTCTTTCCTTTTATTTTCCTGTTTACTTGGAGTTTGTCCCATCAGGGACATTACTCCAAGTTACCCAACTTTGCTGGGAAATCTGCGATGATCTGCGTCCAAAATTCTTTCTGCTTTTTATCTCTTCAAGTCTCTTTCAATCCCTGTTAAATTCTTTTTGCTATTCGTTTTTCGTGCTCTTTCATACTTTCATACTTTCGTGGTTCTCTGTTTTTCTGTTGCTGTTTTACCCCGTTAACACTTTCCCCATTTAAAATCCGGATGTCGTTTCTCGAACTCAGCCGCAGATTTTTTCGTTACTTTATGCCAGGGCACTCCAAGTTTTGCGCCGACAATCCCCGCCAGGGCACACCTGCACAAAGTAGGGTCGACTTTTTTCAGTAACTCGTCAAACACTTCGTACGGGTCTCTTGATAGAAACTCATCCGTCGTATTAATGCCTATCTTATGTAACTTCTCCATTGTCGTTTTCCCGATATTGGGTAAAGATGTTAATGATTTTAATTCCTTTTTCATAACTTATCTCCTTGTTTTCTGCGATAATCTTTCTTTTTATAATCTAAATATGGCATACCTGCGTACCCAAAATTCTGTTGTCTGTTTTTCGTGTTTTTTCTTTGTGTTTTAGTGTTTTCGTGGCTAATCTTTCCGTTCTCTGTTTATCACTAACTCAACTAACTATACTGACTCAACTAACTTAACTCCATTTTCTCTGCCCCGCAGGTTATTTAGGAAAAAGGCCTCAACCGTTTTTGGATTTTCTTAATGCCTTCATTAAACTAACTGCGCCTATTATTCCTATTATCGCACCGATAACCGACAACATCCCCGAAATGTCATACTTCCAGTTCCAGTGTGAAGAAGGTTGTATCGCACCCGTCGTCCTAAGAAAATTAAACTGAAACGCCAACGCGCACCCGACAATAATTAAAACTGCACTTCTCTTTTTCATTTCCCCTCCATTTTAAATTGCCCGTCTTTACCACAAGTCGTTATTAGGATATTAGTATATTCGTTATTCGGAGATTTTCCTATTCACTATTTTTCGAATAACTAATAACGATTTTTCCGTCTTAAACTTTCTTGTTCTTCACCAGTTCCGCAAACTTCTCAAACGAACGGTTATACGTTCGTTCTTCGGCTTCAGGGAAAAAACACGCAGGCAGTTCCCTCATCCCGAGATGATACTGTAAACAATCACAGCAAGTTCCTTTTCTGGAACATCCACCGTATGAACAATTACAGCTTTTTACATTTCTACTTTGTTTACATTCCATAATCACTCCTTTACGACTTTGATAGATAAAATTCTATCCATCCTGAAAGTTCTTCTCTGTTCTCTCAAGAAACAATGGGCAACAAGATACGTATAATCCTTGTGCGGGGCAATTTCTATTGGTTTTATCGTCCGAACGGTATGTTTTCCCTCTTCCGACATATACCTGATTCTTAGCTTTCTGTCCCATTTTATCGCTTCTTCAACTTCCGGCGGCAATATTAATTCCCCATAAGTCGGAAACGTTACCGTTCCTCCGTTAAATTCCAGAAGCTGGTACAACGTATCCAGATTATATTTTCTTTTAAACTCTTTTAAAAATATATAAAAAATCTTCCGTGTCAATATTGCGTCTTCCATTGCCCTGTGGGAATGCACGGCATTTATGCCAAAATGCGAAGCAATATTACTCAAACTATTTGAAGGAAATTGAAAATACGTTCTTGCCAACGTTAACGTATCAATAACTATGTTTTTGGGGAACTTCATTCTTAACCCGTTCAATTGCGACCCGATAAAATTCAAATCAAAAGGTGCATTATGCGCTACAATTACGGAATTTTCTATGAACTTAAAAAACTTATCCGTGACTTCACTGAAAGCAGGCGCGTATTTAACCATATCGGAAGTGATATGGTTAACCATAAAAGCTCCGATAGAAATTGGAACATACGGATTTATAAGCGTATGGTAGGAATCGGAAGTTCTATTGCTGACGACTTTGAGTAATCCGATTTCGCATATCCTGTCGCCGTAATGTGGATGAAGCCCTGTAGTCTCAACATCGAGGAAAACGAACGGAACTTTATTTAACGGTAAGTCTTCGCTTAATCGCATCCCACAATATATCCGTTACGGGACGATATGTTACGGTATCCCGTAACTGCAACAATCCGGTCTATTTTTTTCTTTTCTTTTTCTTTTTTTCGTTACCACCGGAAAAAGAGCGCCATTTCTGTATGAAATCTTCCAGCCGTTCACTTACCAGCCAGTTTATAGTTCCCTTTTCATAACTGCCGGTTTTTTCCAGGTCACCTGCTTTAATCCCGGTTAATACTTCAACCCCTTCGTCAATACTCTTTATTGCATATATATGGAATTTACCCTGTTTTACTGCTTTAACAACCTCATCCAGCAACATAAGGTCTTTAACGTTCTGGTGCGGAATCATAACTCCCTGTTTCCCCGTGAAACCTCTGATTTTACATATCCCGTAAAAACCTTCTACCTTTTCAGTTACCCCGCCGATTGCCTGTATTTCGCCTTTTTGATTTACGGAACCCGTGACCGCGATATCCTGTCTTAGCGGTAATCCCGAGAGAGCCGAAATAAGCGCATATAATTCCGTAGAAGAAGCGGAATCTCCCTCTACCCCGCCGTATGACTGTTCAAAACAAAGACTGGCGCTTAAAATCAACGGTTTATCCTGGGCGTATTTTCCTCTCAGATAACCGGAAAGTATTAATACTCCTTTGTTATGAATTTTCCCGCTTAATTCTGCTTCCCGTTCTATGTTGATTATTCCCGCATCCCCGACTCCCACTTTTGCGGTAATTCTGGCGGGTTTTCCGAACGCATAATCTCCCGCATCGTATACCGACAAGCCATTAACCTGTCCGATTACGCTGCCGGAGATATCAATCATAATCGTACCGTCGGCCAACATTTCTTCTATTTTTTCTTCAATTAGTCGGCTGCGTTCAAACTTTTGATATACCGCTTTCTTAACATAATCTTCTGTAATTAAAGTTTTATTATCCCTTTTTGTCCAGTAATTGGCTTCGCAAAGTAAATCCGCTATATGATGAAACTGGGTAGAAAGTTTATCCTGTTTCCTCGCAAGACGCATACCGTATTCTATTATTTGCAGACAGGCAGCCCTGTCAAAATTAAGCAATTGTTCTTTCTCTACTATTTTCTTTATAAAATTGGCATATTCTTTTATTGTATCCTTTCTTACTTCCATACTCGAGTCAAAATCCGCACGTATTTTGAATATCTTTTTGAAATCTTCGTCGTATTCGTATAACAAATTATATAAATGGAAAGGTCCTACCATAACTACTTTTACGTCAATATCCACTGCTTCAGGTTTTAATCCGGAAACAGAAAACATATAAGAAGGATTATAATTCTGGACATCCAATTTACGATTTCTAAGTATTCGTTTTAAGTTTGTCCATACACCAGGCTCTATAAGAGTATCCATAGCATCTATTATCAGAAACCCGCCTTCTGCTTTCAAAATAGATCCCGCTTTCACGTCCATAAAATCCGCGCCCCATTCCCCGTAAGCATTTAATCTTGATTCTATGCCTCCAAATAAGTTACGGTAAGTCGGCGAAGTCTCAAAAATAACGGGTGCGCATTTTTTCCCGTAATTGTCGACAACCAAGTTAACATAGTATCTGCGGAACGTATCTTCTTCTTCTGATTTTTTCTGTTCTAAAAACTTTCCGATGTTATCTATGATATCTACTTTTATATCATCAAGATATTTGTTTAATTTTTCGTTCTTATGCTGGGCTTTTATTTCTTCTATCCTATGCTCTATAATAGGCAAAACATGTTCCAGTTCTAATTGTCTCATTCTGTCTTCAAGTGAAATTTCAATTTTTCTTATGGATTTTAGAGTCGCTTCCAATCTCCCGTTCAATCGTGTATAATCTTCTTCTATCTTTTTTATTTTATCCTTTTTACCTTCAAGCTTAAGTTTCTGGACGTCTGCCGGTTTTCCATCTATTAAAGGGACAAGACTTGGCCTTACATATTGGCCTGTCTGGACCTGCATTATCGTAAATCCTGCGCTTTCAGCTTCTTTTTCAAAAATTTCGCCGACTTCTTTTTCTTTCTTTTTGTATTCTTCTATTATTTCTTTTTTCTTTTTATCATATTCTTTACTCTCAAATACTGCAGGTATAGACTTTACGAGATACTGTATCAACCCATGCATCTCTTTTTTAAAAACTCTTCCTTCTCCTGCAGAAAAACTAATAAGGATGGGCTCGTCAGGATTCTTAAAATTATTTACGTAGCATTTATCTTTAGATATATTTTTTGTTCTCGGAGATTCTTTTATAAGTCTTTTAACCGTAGTTTTTCTTCCTGTTCCTATTTCACCGGTCACGAATATATTATAGCCGGAACTGTCTATATCCAAACCAACTCTCAACGCGTTTATTGCTCGAGTTTGTCCGATTATTTCAGGTCTCAATTTGATTTCAGCAGTGGTTTTGAAATCAAGAAACGATTCGTCACATATATATTTCAATTTACTTATAGGTAATTCTTCTTTTCGAATTGCTTTCTTTAACTTATACGCCATGTTCTTCCTCCTAATTAATATTCAATTAAACAATAATTAAAAAAGACATTACTCTATTACTAATTAAATGTCAATCCTTTTTACTTTTATCAAGGTTCAAAATATAAAAATATTATGGGGTCAACCTACCTGACGCAGACAGGAAAGATATTTAATTGCTCAACCGCAAACAACTACAAATTAGAATACTCTTGCCGTTTCAATAGGCTTACCGGGTTCAAACTTCAACACCATCAAGCTTCTTCTCGGGTCTTTATTTTCGGTAAAACTTATAATTCCGGTAGCGCCCGTAAGACCTATTTTGCCGATGTTTTCCTTAAATGCCTTTCTGGAACATTCTTTTGCCGTGACAAAAGTTTTTTCAACTATTCTCGTGGCATCAAATCCTAATGCCGAGAATGTCTGCGGTTCGTTTCCGTACTTATCCCAGAAACTATGCAAGAAATCCTGGACTTCTGCTAAACCATAATTGTAGAAGAAATGAGTTGAATAATAAATTGCGCCCTTTTTGTTCCCGACTAACTTCTGTAATTCCGGGGAATCCAGTCCATCTCCGCCCATAAAGGGCTGTTCTAATCCCATATTTCTTGCTTTCTTTATAAGAATTCCTGCATTGTTGTAGAACAACGGCACTACTATAAAATCCGGTTTCTGTTCTTTTACGACTTTAAGTGGGGCTTCAAAAGCCGTATCTCCCGGGGTAATCGTTGTTTTAAGGAGTATTTTCCCGCCCAATTTCGTAAATTCAGCTTCAAAACTTTCAGTCAATCCGATTGAATAAGGATCCCCTGCATCAAATATTATGCATGCGGTAGCAAATCTTAAATCCTCTTTTGCAAAAGTTGCAAGCGCTATTCCCTGCGCCATATCGGTGCAGGATATTCTCCACACCCATTGTCTATCTCTTGTAGCTTCAACGCCGGTAGCTGAAGGTGTTAAAACCGGTAACCCGACTTTATCCGCATACTCCGCAATGTTTATTACGTTTGTTGTCGTCAAAGGCCCTATTACTGCAACTACTCCGGCTTTATCTAACTTCTCAATCGCCACTTCTGCTGCATCGGGATCACCTTTATCGTCTTCCACTAACAATTCAACCTGACTGGAATTTATACCGCCTTTTTTGTTAATACCTTCTATTGCAAGCTGTATTCCCTTGAGACACATATCTCCGTATGAAGATATTGAACCTGAAAGCGGAACGATAACTCCTATTTTTATTGGTTTTTTAGCACACCCAAAAACAAATACTCCTAATACTGCTACTGCCACGAGACATACTCTTTTCATCTTCTCTCCTCCCTACTTTTTTATACTTTTTATAATTTCTATTACTTTCAAAAATGGATATCTTCGGATGATAGATACTACAAGCCTACCACATAAAGTTTTACAAACTCCATTAGTTAACACAGTTTTATTTATTCTAATACTCTTCTATAATAAACAACTATTCCCTTTAGTCAACTAATTTTTATATATACCGCTATTTTTACCCTACAACTTTTTGTATAATCATGCCTCGGGCAGATTAATCCTATCTGAATTTTCTATATTCTGTTCTCTGTTTTTCGTTTCTCTTATACTCTTATCAAGCCTTTGCTTGTCCGAAAGACAATTAGGGATTTCTTAGAAGCTCTCATCTTTTTATATTTAGAGCTTCTTGTCCAGCTTGCAGGGTATCCCGCAAAGCGGGGCTTTCAATCACTGTTGATAACTTGTTTTTCGTGTTTTAGTGGCAAGATCTGTTCACGCTTTTTTAAAAAATATTGACAAACTATTACTTCAAAAGTATTTTCTCCACATTATCTATTTATAACAGGAAGAGAATAAGAACTATTGAAGGAGGAAATGTAATTAAAATTGTTTATAGTATATATAAAACTTTTTAACAAGGGGGAAAGATGGCAAATTTAAGTATTCTGTTGATGTTGATAGGGCAAACATGGGCAAAAGCTTATGACGTATTTCATCTTGGGACATCTCACAACGATAGCGCTTACTCAATTGTTTACGATAATGTAGACGCTGCTTATATAACTGTCGGGCACACAACTCCGGGTATAATAGCAGCAAACGAAGTATTAGTCACAAAAGTAAAAGTCAGTGACGGCACTGTAATATGGACAAAAAACTATGCATTTTCTGGAGAATTCAGGAATATGGGACGCTCGATTATAGTTGACCACAGCGGAGACGGGTATTATGTTATCGCAGGCTACTGTAAACCCTCGCAAACAGGGAAAGTAAATCCTCTCATATTAAAAATAAAAGCAAACAACGGAGACCTGGTATGGGGAAATACTTATCCCACAACCTATGGCGTACAACATACGCTTCTTGATGCGTATGCATTTTCGATAGTAAAAGACGGCGGGGATTATTTAGTTGCCGGACATGTTGAGCCGGGACCTTGCGGAGGACTTTCCGACGCAATGGTATTGAGCGTAAATTCCATGACCGGTGTTATAAACTGGGCATGGGCTTACGGTAAAATTTTTATGGGAATGTTTCCATCAAGCGAATATGCATATTCCATTATTGAAGATTCTACCTCAACTCCCTGCAGTCTTTTTGTAGTTGCGGGAAAAAGATATCAACCAGAAGGACCAATATCCTCTATGCTTATATTCAAAGGCAAAAAATCGGACGGTTCCATTGACCCGGCAACAAAATTCATTTACGATTATATGGCAGCTCCCGTAGGACAGGGACGATACGACTGCGCATACAATGTAAAAAACAGCACTCCACCGGGATATATATTAACGGGAACCACGGATACAAACATCATCGTTTTAAAACTTGCTCCAAATTTACATCCGCTCTGGAACGGAAAATGCAGGACTTACCACATCGCCAACTCTTCCGAATCACGTTGTATTGAACCAACATCCGACGGGAATTACGTTTTCACGGGCGCAACGACTCCCGGAGTTACAGGAACGTATGACTTGCTTATTACTAAAATAACCCAGAACGGAGGAGTAATATGGGCCAATGCATTGGCCGGGTGCGGAACACATAATATGAATATGCCTGACTACGGCAAATATATCGTAGAAGGTCCCGCGGATATATATGCTGCCACAGGTTATACACAATGGCCAACAAACTGGACACCTACAAATACACTGATTACCAAAATTGATAAAAATGGCTTCATTACCTGCTCACAAGCAACGGATACTTGTTTCAAACCCGTTAACGTTGTTGTAGATTCTCCAACAGTTTCCATAGATAGTTCGTTTTTGGATTATGCGCTTGATTTGACTCCGTTACCTCTTATAGATACCAATATGACCGTTCGCGACACCGTGATTTGCTGGCATTCCATAGGAATTGAAGATAACGATTGCGCCTGCAGCAGGGCAATATACGAAATTTATAATATGCCAAATCCCTGCATATTCAAGACGACTATTCATTACAGTTTAAAATCGGACGGCAATGTAAAAGTGTCCGTATACGATTTAAGCGGAAGAACGGTAAAAGTTCTTTCCGACAATTGGGTTAAAAAGGGCAAACATAATATAATATGGGATGGCTTGAATGAAACAGGACAGAACGTTTCACCCGGAGTTTATTTGTATAAAATACAAACCGGGAAATACACCGAAACTCATAAACTGTTAAAAATAAAATAGACTTTCAGGGGCGAATCCGCTAAACGGATTCGCCCTGTTTGTTTTCTAAATAGATTCTTCTCCGCCTTAGGCGGATTCAGAATGACAAAATGCCGGGCAGATGAAAGTCCGCCTGAGGCAGATCGGGCAGAGAAGAGCATTTGCTTTCATTAATCGAAGTTTTAAGTAAAAATGAAAAACTTATTACATATTCACTGCGGAGGTTCATCTGCAGGAATGCTTAGAAAAAGCTCTCTAAAAGGTGACGTTATAGTTTGGTGTGATATTCTTTCAGACGGACCTACGCCATCCGGATTGTCCGATAAAGACTGGCTCGACATTCGCGCGAAACACATTTCTAAAACAACAGAACAAAAACTGCCGCTTAAAAAGGTTAGAGGATGGCTCTCAAAACAGGATAAATCTTTGGAAAGTTTTCGCAACTACAAAGAAGTCGTTTTATGGTTTGATGCCTGTTTGTTTGACCAGACAATCCTTATCCGTCAACTTGATTGGTTCTCAAAACAGAATAAAGGTAAAACAAAAATCAGTCTTATTTGTGTGGGCAAGTTTCCCGGGTTTAAAAAATTTGGAGGATTGGGACAGTTAGATTCTAAACAAATGGCTTCACTTTTTAAGACAAGACATCCCGTAACAAAAGAAGAATACGCTCTCGCTCAAAAAGCATGGTCTGCTTTTTGTTGGCCGACTCCGATAGCAATCCGGCAACTTATTGAAAAAGATACTTCTGCGCTGCCATTTCTTCGCGACGCTTTAATCCGTCATTTTGAGCAATTTCCGTCATTAAGAAATGGATTAAATAGACTTGAGAACAATGCGCTTGAAGCCGTCGCCAAAGGAAAGAATAAACTTTTCGACATTTTTATTTACGCATCACTAAAAGAAGAAAGGCCTTTCTGGGGGGATACTACTTTATGGGAATGTCTTCATAAATTGTCAAAAGCAAAACATCCTTTACTAAAAGTAACGGGCGGGGACTTGCCTTTATGGGATCCACCGAAAGATTTAAGGAAATGGAGAGTTTACATCACGGATACGGGAAAAGAAGTTTTAAGCGGGAAAAAAGACTTCGTAAAAATCAACGGCATTGACAAATGGCTCGGCGGTACCCACATCAATAAAAATAATATCTATAGATGGGACGAGAAAAATAAAAAACTAATTACTCCTACCACAAAGTCACACTAACCCCAGTCGTCCGCCTGAGGCGGAGATAAGTTGGAGTCCCGTTAGCAGGATAAACTCCGTAAAAAAGATGTGGTTCGACAAAAAATGAGGCAGAATAATTTTACTTATAAATATCTTTTCTATGACCAATTCTCAAGATTACAATATTTTCACCAACAACATCAAAAATTACTCTATAATCTCCTATCCTAAACCTATAACTTCCTATTTTCGTAGAAATTAACTTGCGCGCATATTTTAATGGCTCTTTTGAAAACCATTTTATCTTGTTGAGTAATTGAATTTGCAGTTGCTTATCTATAAGCTTTAAATCCCTAATAGCTCTGTGAGTAAAAACTACTTTATACATTTAAGTTCGGGGCTTACTTCTTTTTGATATTTCTTCAATAGATTTTATTCGTCCTGTCTTATAGTCTTCTCTTGCTTCTTCTATAGAGTTTATGTATTCTTTACTGTAAAGCGCGAGCATATCTTCCATTACGTCTTCCATAGCCTCTTTTACCGTCTTTTTAACCGTAGTAGACACCAGAGAGTTAAACTCATCAAGAGTTAAATCTTTTAAGGTCAACGTTTTTGCCATACTCCTCCTCCCTTTATCTAACGGGCACACATTATTGTCAATTCCCGATGATGTCAATAATTTTTTTTACATATCTGAAGTATTATATGGTAATTTCTATATTAACTATCCGTTACTATTTTCCGCTTTCGTAGTTTAGTACGACCTTCCCTGTATACCTTTAAGTTTAAGTTCGAAGTCCGCCGGGTTGGTAGCTGCCCGCATTGCAGTTTCCAGGGAAATCGATCCCTGTTTATAAAGCGCCATAACTGAAGCATCAAAAGATAACATACTATAATACATTTTCCCGTCTTCTATTGCGCCTTGTATAAATTTTGTTTTCGTCTGGTCAATAATGTACTCTTTTATCAAATCGGTAGCTACCATAACTTCACACGCCGGGACTCTTCCCTGTCCGTCCGCTTTTGGCAATAATCTTAAAGACATAACTCCGACAAGACTTGCGGCAAGGAGTATCCTTATGTGTTGGTGCTGGTGTGGAGGGAAAAAAGATATTATTCTGTTTATGGTTTCCATAGCATTCATAGTGTGCAGTGTTGAAACTACAAGATGACCGGTATCCGCGGCTTTTAAGGATATATCCACGGTTTCCACGTCTCTCATTTCTCCCACGAATATGACATCCGGGTCCTGCCTGAATATTTGCTTTAAGGCAGTCGCAAAGGATAAAGTGTCAATGCCGACTTCCCTCTGGGATATTATGGATTTCTTTTCTTCAAATATAAATTCTATGGGATCTTCCACCGTTATTATGTTTCTTGCTGCGTTCTGGTTGATATATTCAAGCATTGCCGCTATAGTTGTAGACTTTCCGCTTCCTACCGTTCCGGTGCATAGTATTAAGCCTCTTGGTTTCAAGCTCCATTCCTTTAATATCGTAGGGACATTTAATTCTTCCAGACCTTTTATTATCTGGGGAACGAACCTCATTGCGAGTGCGGGCGTTCCTTTTTCCCTGTAAAGATTAACCCTGAATCTTCCCATTTTTTCCGATGCAATGGCAAAATCCAATTCTTTTGTACTTTCAAAAGTTTTTGATTGGGCATCACTTAAAATCTGAGACAGGATATTATTCATCTCTTCTAACGTAACCGGGGGCAACTCAAGAGGAGTCAGTTTGCCGTCTTTCTTGAATATAGGGGGAGTTCCGACTTTCAAATGTATATCCGATATTTTTTCATTATAAGCATTTTCAAGTAATATCTTAAAATTCATTTTCGTTCCTCCTGCTTTTCTTACAAAAATATTATATATTATGAATGGTACTTAATTTAATGTTTGTCAATGAAAAAGAGACTCTAATCAAATAAAAAAGCGGAAAACGGAAAAAATTTCAGCCACAGAATGTCACAGAAGTACACGGATAACAGAGAACAAAAAAAGCTATCACAAAAACGCGAAAAACTAAGAAAAGAAAACGAAAAACAGAGAACGGGTTGAACCCGCAGATAAAGAAAGAGGGGTGAGAGTAAAGAGTTTAGAGTTAAAAATAGGGAGACCGAGTTAGAGTTTTAAGAATTTTTCGGTAACTACTTCCACGATTGTAGTCACGTCAAAAGGTTTTGAAATGTAATCGCTTGCGCCCGCTTTAAAGGCGTCTTCCATAACGCCCATCTGGGATAGTCCCGTAATCATAAATATAGGGATATGCCTGGTTTTACGAGTTCTTTTTAAGATTTTACATACCTGTATGCCGTCCGCATCAGGCATTTTTACGTCAAGCAGGATAAGGTCGGGAAGATTCGTTTTTGCCGCTTCTACACCGTCTGCCGCATTATGAGCAGTAAACACTTTAAATCCTTCCATCTGCAAATGAAACCGCAGAAGCGTGCATAGGTTGTATTCATCGTCTATTACGAGTATTTTTTGTAACGTATCTATGTCTCTCATTTTTCCCCTTTGGTAAAAACCGGTATAGTAAAGTAAAAGGTGCTACCTTCCCCGGGTTTACTTTCTACCCATATTTTTCCGTTATGTTTTTCCACCAAATCTTTAACAATAGATAAGCCAAGACCTGTCCCCGGAATTTTGTGCGACGAAGTTTCGATTCTGTAGAATTTTTCGAATATTTTTCCCCAGTATTTTTCTTCTATTCCATAACCCGTATCCCGGACAGAAAATTTGACACGCTCTTTTTTATTGCACAGTTCCGCTTTCACATCAATCTTTCCTCCTTTTTCCGTAAACTTAATTGCATTACTAATAAGATTGACAAGAATTTGGAACAAAGCATTTTTATCGGCTTTTACCGGTGGCAAAGAACCCGGAACTTTTATCTCAAAGAAAAGGTTTTTCCGTGAGATTTTACCGTAAATTTCCGATTTTACGGCTTCTAATTTTTTTAAAACGTCAACGGGTTCAAATTTAAGTTCCACCCTCCTAGATTCAATGCGGGAAAGGTCAAGCAAATCACTAATAAGCTGGTTTAACCTATTTGATTCCTGTTTGATTATGTTTAAAAACTTTTTACGTTCGGCTTCGGAAACTTTAACCATAAGAAGGGTATCAACAAAACCTTTTATAGAAGACAGGGGGGTTCTGATTTCATGGGATACGTTTGATACAAATTCATTTTTCATTCTTTCAGCTTCTTTTTCTTTTGTGATATCTCTCAGGACTATTACCGTTCCCAATCTTTTTCCTGCCCGGGTAAAGACGGAAGATATTCGTCCGTTCAAGATTTTTTCTGTGTTGGTTATCCTATCCGTAATTATAAGTTCTTCCGTATAATATTCATTTCCTGCTTCTAACTTTCGGGTTGCCAGGTCTAAAATTTTCACATCCTCTAAACAATCAAGTATATGTCGTCCTATTACCTGTTCTTTTTTGATACCCAATAACCCTTCGGATGCCGAATTCACTGTTAGAATATTGCCCTTGGAATCTATTACGAGTATACCATCAAATATACTTTCAGCTGTGGCGTAAAATTTATTCCGCTCTTCTTCAAGTTCTATAGTTCTTCTTTTTTCTTGTTTATCAATGTTAATTTTTTCTTTCTTAATTCTTTCAACGTTTTTTTTAATATCGTCAATCATCATATTTACACCTATTCCAAGCGCATCAATCTCGTCGTTTTTATCCGAGAGTTGAACTTGTTCAGAGTAAATCCCTTTTGCCACGTTCATAACAATCTCAATCATCTTATTAATACGAATTATTGTTTCGTCGGAGTCACAAACTCCGTTGTTACAGGTAATTTTCTTAAATGTGTCTGACGTTATTATTTTTTTAGCCATTCAAGCGCTTCCTCCCTTGTGTTGAAAAATTTCATACCTTTCTTTCTTGAATTTCCCATAAAGAAAGCCGCAATTACTTTTGCAACGGGATTCATTCCGATTATGGCAAATTTTCCGATGTCTTTACTTTCGCTCAGCGCATAAGTCAATTTTCTTGCTTCCATAGAAGGTTTCCCTGAATTCGTAAGGTCTACAAAAAATCTTACTTTCCCGTCAACCATATTTTCATTTTTATTTTGTTCAAAGAATTTATACAACGTATTTACTATTTCCGCAGAAAGGTCTCCGACAAGAGTCGCGTAAAGGATTTTATCTTCTCCGAAACATAATCTATTTTGCCCTGCCAATATTTCTTTTTCTTGTTTTTTCATTTTAGACGAATCATTCTTCTTTCAGCCATTCAATTGCATCTTCTTGTGTATTGAAAAAATTTATATTTTTCTTTTTGGAATTTCCCATAAAAAAAGATGCGATTACTTTTGCAACGGGATTAAATCCTACCAAAGCAATCTTACCGATATCGTTACTTAACCGGTGCATAAATTCTTTTGCTTCCGCAGAAGCTTTTCTTGCATTCGTAAGGTCTATAAACAGTCTTACCTTTCCGTCAACCATCATTTCGGTTTTATGGAGTTCGAAAAATTCGTACGTTAGTTTTGCCATTTCCGTAGTATACTCTCCAACAATAGTTGCGCAAAATATTTTATCTTCTCCAAAATGAATTCTGCTTTTTCCTAACCGCACTTCCATTTCCTGTTTTTTCATTTTTTGTATTACTCTTTTAACCATTCAATCGCGCTTTCTTTCGTGCTGAAAAACTTTACGTCTTTTTTTTGGGAGTTTCCCATAAAAAAAGCTGCAATTACTCTTGCGACCGGATTAAGTCCAATTATGGCAAACTTCCCAATATCTTTATTTAAGCTCAACATATAAGTCAATTTTCTTGCTTCCATAGAAGGTTTTCCCAAACTCGTGATATCTAAAAGTATTTTTACTTTTCCTTCAACCATCATTTTGCTTTTATTAAGATTAAAAAAGTCGTATAACAAGTTTAGTGTTTCTACCGTAAGTTCTCCAACAAAATCTGCATAGAGTATTTTATCTTCTCCGAAATATACTCTATTCTTCCCTGCCAAAATTTCTATTCCCTGTTTTTTCATTTTTTGTATTACTCTTTTAACCAAGCAATTGCTAATTCCTTTGTATCACAAAATCTCATATCTCCATTTTTAGCAGTCCCTTTAGCAAAAGAAGCTATTACTTTTGCGACCGGCGTTAGTCCAAAAATGGCAGTCTTCCCGACTTTTTTATTATTCTGGAATTCCGGGACAAGGTTCCTTGTTTTAACGGAAGGTTTTCCTGCTTTGTTTATATCTACCAGTACATTTACCTTTTTTTTAACCATACCCAGGAGTTTAGTAACTGTTTCAACCGTCATATCTACCTGTTTATTGGTAATTTCTCCGACAATAGTTATATATAATATATTGTCTTCGCCGAGAAAGAAAGTATGATTCCCTATTAATATTTTTCTTCTTTTTTTGTTCATTTCTTATTTGAATATAGTTTCAGGTTCTTTTTTACCGAAGCAAGCAATTCCTTTATTTGAAAGGGTTTAGCAATGTAGTCGTCAACCCCTGCCTCTTTCCCTTTTTCCTTATCCGAAAGTTGAACTCTTGCAGTGAGCATTATTACGGGACAAGATTTCCACAAAGGCTCGTTTTTTACCCGTCTGCATAATTCCAGTCCGTCCATTCCCGGCATCATCATATCGGTAATTATTAAGTCGATTTTATCTTTTTTCATTATATTTAACGCTTGTTTGCCATCTTTTGCGGACTTAACGAGGTACCCTTCGTCTTCCAGATTGAACTGCAACAGGGTAATCAGATGGGAATCATCATCCACGATTAATATTTTCTCTTTCATATTTATTTATCTATCGTTTCGGTGAATTTATTATCCGCAACAAATTTTGCTTTGTCAATGTTTATTAATTATTATTGGGTAAACAAAGAAAATCGTAAACAAAAAGACTACGATGAAAAGATGAAACACTAAGAAAAGAAAATGAAAAGCAGAGAACATATAATATTTAGCCACGGATAACAGAAAACGGAAAAACCAAAAGCCCATCACAAAAGCAGAAAAAACATAAAAACAATATCTCACGCAAAGGCGCAAAGAAAAGGAAATAAAAAATCAACCACAGGGGACACAAAGGGGAGAAGTAAAAAAAAGACAACAAGACAGATAAAAATAGAGAACACAGAAAATGAAGAGTGCACTACAGAGAACAGACTACCACCCCGCCTAATAAGCGGGGTAAACTCCAATCCGAAAAACAGAAAAATTTAACAGGGATTAAAAGAGAATTGCACGAGATTAACACGGAACAGAATACATAAGGATATTCGTAGGGAACAGGCATGCCTGTTTCCTACGTTATTGCTTTATAATTGTAATTTTTCTTTATTTCTGTAATTATATTAGATTCTTCTCCGCCTGAGGCGGATATCAAGCCCTCTGGGCTCAGCTGGGTTCTATTTTAACAAAATCATTTTCTCCGTTACACTATAATTCCCCGCTGTTAGTTTAACAAAATATATTCCTGTTTTCAGGTCTTTTGCATTCAGATTAATACTATAATTCCCTGCTTTTTTCTCTCCCTTAACTAGTGTTTTTAAACAACGGCCTGATAAATCGTAAATCGCAAGAGAAACATATCGAGGTTGGGAAACCTCTCCCACAAAATAAGTTATGACCGTTGATTTAGAGAATGGGTTCTTTAGGATTTGGAGCATAGCGACATCCCGCCCTGGCGGTGATTTGATATTTGATTTTTCTTCTGCTCCTATACCTCCTTCAAACCAAAGACAAGGAATCCCGTTTACTATTGACCATAATCTATAATATCCCATAAAATCCGATACTTGCGGATGCACAGTTGTACGGGAGGTATCCCAGTAAGAGCTTAAAGGCATAGTAATAATGTCTCCGCCGCCGTTACTCTGGAAGTTCCCGCCGCCAATGCGCACAAGAGAAATAATCGGATGATCCTGGTTTGATACGTGACAATGATTTCCGCCATCCGCTTCCGTTATGTCTCTGAAAAGCGAACCTTCTATATCCATAGTAGAAGATATACACGTTACAGGAGAGTAATTATATATTCTTGATTGCCATGGTGATTCGTATCCCAATCCAAAATCAAATCTTTCTATAGAGCCAAGAACGTTACCGCCGCTACTTCCTCCGATTGCATAAACAAAAGGCTTAATGCCCGGGACAAGGATAGTTGAAAAATAGCTTCTTCCCGAAGTAAGCGTGCCGGTATTTTTCCATTCGTGAGTTGCGGGGTCATACAATTCGCAGGATGTTAAGTCTCCGTTTCCACCGGAAACCATTACGAGTCCCGCATAAGTCATTGTAGCGCTGTGTAAATAACGCGCCTGATTTAGATTTGTTTCCGCTGTCCATTGTCCTGTAGTTGGATCATAAATTTCACAACTTGAGAGAGCAGTTCCGCTTCCATTTTTTCCGCCTATCACAAGCACTTTTCCGTTCTGTAATAAAACAGCGCTGTGCCAGCAGCGGGCAGTAGTCATATTCCCGACAGATGTCCATGTTCCTGCTGCGGGGTTCCACATTTCGCAAGTATTGGTTGGAGTTCCTGCGGAGGTTTCTCCACCGGTTACCATTACATTTCCGTTTAGCAACAAAACCGCCGAATGTCTTGCTCTTGCAGTTGTCATTGCTCCTGTAGTTATCCATATGCTACCATTAAATATTTCACAAGTGTTTGTATAAGCGGTGTTTTCTCCCCCGGTTACAAATATAGTTCCATCTTTTAATAAAGTAGAAGCATGGTCAAATCTTGGAGTGCTCATTGAGACATTATTTGTCCAGGTTTCCCGGGTTGCTCCGGATAAACTATAGATTTCGCAAGAACTCAATGCCGTTCCACCCGTGCCTTTTCCACCCGTAACAAAAACTTTACCGTCCGGATCAGCCGTCAAATTTGTAGTATGGTGTGTTCTTGGGGTATTTAATGAACCCGTATATACGGTAGTATCAAATCGATAGCTAAGCAATTCGCAGGAAGCCAATGCCGTTCCGGCGCTATCTTCTCCGCCAACGATAAGAACATTTGACGAACAATTAGCAGCATATTTTCTTGGCAGTAATGTTGCGGTAGCCGCGCAGCGAGGTTCATTCAATTGTGCTTTAGTCGTCCATCCTGCATTTTCCGCAGGGTCATAAATTTCGGTTCTTACGTCGCCACCTTGATTATATTCGCCACAAGCTAAAACTTTACCCGTAGGTAGAATTGTAGCAGAAAAATGCCATCTATCTACTGTCATAGGGTCTGTATTTGTCCACATCCCGGTCAACGGGTCATAAAGTTCACAACTATTTAACCCGCTTCCTCCCATTAACAATGCTTTGCCATTTGGGAGTAAAGCCAATGCCGGTATTAATCTCGGGGAAATATTTTGTGCTCCCGAATACGACCATTTTTGGGTTGAGGCATCATACAACTGGGATGTCGTTGTCGGCCCACCGGCGGTTAATACTTTTTGAGGATTTGTCCTTAATAAAACGGCCACGTGTCGAGTCAATCCAGTTAACAGGGAATCCGTGTAACTAAATGTTTCCGTGCCCGGGTCAAAAATTTCGCAAGATTTATAAATCCCCATATCAAGTCTCTGCCCGCCCACCACCATTGCCGTGCCATTTGGCAGTCTCACTTCTGCTGCATCACTGCGGTCATACAAAGAATTTGGACCATCAATGTTATCGGCAATCCTGCGCAAAGTATCTAAGTCCCATTCGTAAAGATAACAAGGTATTCCACCCGGGTGGTCAACAAAGAGCACTCTGCCATCATTCAATAGATTCCAACATTCTCGCAGTGACCCAGAAGCAGATGTTTGCCAGCTTAACCAAGTATTTTGCCATGTATTTATTGTAGGGGCATAAAGCCAGAGCTTCCCATGATTATTTTCAAGCAAAACATTTCCACTCGGTAGTAAAACTGCAGTAGTGTGGTCATTTCCTTCTAAAGCACTATCGTAGCAAGCCATTTCCCATATTCCTGTAGCGGGGTCAAGCACTTCGTAAGTCGTGCAAGCTTGACTTGACAGCCCCCCAAACACCATAATTTTGGAGTCCGTGAGCATTACAGACTGAGCGCCGGATCTTGCCGTATTCAAACTTCCGGTTAACGACCACCTGCCTGTCCCATATACTACGCTTCCACAGAAGAGAAGCGCGAAAACAAACTTCATACATTTATTCATATTGCCCCCTTTTAACAAATAAAATATTAAATATCAAATATACAGATTAAAGATTATTTTATCAGTATTAGTTTCTTTGTCTCCTTACAATTACCTGTAGTTAGTCTCACAAAATATATTCCGCTCTTGCGTATATTGGGAGTGAAAGTATAATTGCCTTTAGTTAATGTGCCTTGATAGACAGTGTTTTGAAGTCTACCTGTTAAATCGTAAATAGTTAATAGGATATTAGTGCCACCGCCAAGACGGTTGACACCTGAGCGGGATGTTCCAGATGTTCCATAATAGTTATTAGGAACGGATAAATAAATCTTATTTTTTAATATCTTTAATTCCGCATTTCGCAATTCGCGATCCAAAATCGAGGGTTCTTCCACCCCGGGTTCGAAATCCTGGATATCCCAATAATTACTGCTTATAAAATGTTGTGGACTCGTAATCGCCCCGAGTTGTGTTGTATCAATAAAACTTGCCGCCCAAACAGGCACGTCCGGAGGATTAGTTTGCAAGATGCTTTGCCACTCTCCATCGGTAAGTCTATTGGAGCTTGGCCGTGTAAATTCATAATACGAAAAACCTGCTCCCCATGTTACCGTCAAAACACCATTCAGAGGAACTATCACATACAGGTTAAACGGGTATCCGACACCTTCTTCAAGGCAACTTGCGTCGGCAGTATGAACGTCAGCAATAACCGGCATCTGGTCGTCGCCGTAGTTAAACTCCGTAGTATAAGTATGGCTGCCATAATACTGAAAACATCCTTCAAACAACACAAGTTTCGCCATTTCAGCACCTACTCCCGTAATTGCGTTATCTTCCTTGTCGGTTATGGACTGGTTTGTAAGTTCTTCTTCCGATATTGTCTTAAACACAAGCAGTAGTTTTTCAAGCCCTGTAAGTCTTGCTTCAAAATCGTTTGAAATCAGGTCAAGGCTTTTCAATCCCGTTTTCATATAGTTTGCAAGTGAAGCCAGTCTTGCAAAAAACCAGGGGTTTGGCTCTACGTATCCATGAACCGTAGGCGAAGAGGATGGCATTCCCAAAGAAGCGCTTTGTTTTGCATACAATATTGTATCGTGTCGCAATTGCGCCCAGCTTCCGAGGGCGGCATAAAGTTCTTTGTGTGTCCATGCTTTACTTTGCATAAATATCGGGAAACCCGTTCCTTTTTCAAACGTGAACGGCATAAGACAATACAGCCAGTTCCAGTAAAGATTTTGCGCCCAGGTAGCATCCGGCAGGGCATCAAAATACCCTTTAAGATATGTCATCTGTGACGCATATCCCGAATAACTAGTTTCACCGTATACCGAATCAAGCAGTGTATACGCTTCGTCCGACCCCAGAACCGCCATCACGTCTAATCCCTTTGGCATCATTCTCGCACCGGGGATTCTATCAAAAGTCAATTGGCTGAACATCCAGGAATCCGGGATAAATCGTTGTGACATAAACGCAAATCCTTTAGGCGCAGCAGTTGGAATTGCAGGGTCAGGGAGTGAATCGGCTTTTGAAATGAATTCGTTAAGTAATGCATCATTGGCAAAAGTATCCGGAGGTAGTGAGGCAAAATTGCTTCCATAAACTTCTTCCATAATTTGAGAATACTGGTAGATATTAATGTCGTCGGTTTTACCGACAAAGAATACGGTCGGCAAATACACTCTTTCCCATACTTTAATACCGGTCTCGCTTCCTACATTAACGTTATGTATCCCGTGAATCAGAAGCGCTGCCATTCTTGTATTTGTATTCACGCCAAAAATCATTCTTCCGTACCACATCATTGTTCTAAAATACTTCATCAGGGTATCGCTTTTTGTATAATGCCCTCTTGGCACGTACTGGCTGTAATCTTCAGAGTAAGCAAATAAAGGCGAAGTTGCATATCCCTGGTGGGCATAAATAAGAGCAAGTTCAGTATCTACAAGTGCCGCCACTTCGGGGATTTGAGTAAACGTACTATCAAGCAGTTTTTTTGCGATGCTTAGATAAGCAATATCCAGTCGGAGCGCTTCTTTTACTGACGCAGTGTTTGTCGAATCCCATTCCTGTTTGATTTTAGAATAAAGCGTATCGGTAAGGTTTTTTATATCACCTACAAGTTTCTCAACTTCAATAGTCTGGAGTAACTTATCGTACAGTATATGATAAGTATTTAAAAACGCATCACAGGAGACGAATATTGGCACTCCATTTACCCGCGCGTTATTATAAATATCGTACATTTCCATATAGTCAGAAGGTGTTGCAACGAATGCGTTATTACGCAGTAAATTTCTTTCCCCGGCGCTAAAGGAGAAGTAATTGAAGCCAGGCACGTTCGAGAATCCGGAATCTACGGTATAAGTGGTGCAGGCAGGAGTAACATTTACCGCATAAGGATGATATGTACCGAAATCCGTTTTAACGGAATCCGTTATATTGGCAATCATCTGCTGTGAATATGCGGATGCGCTTGAAAACATAAAAACAACTAAAAATAAGAATCTTTTCATAATCCCCCCTTTACAAAATCAAATATAAAATAAAATATCAAATATACAGATTAAAGATTATTTTATCAGTATCAGTTTCTTTGTCTCCTTAAAATTACCTGTAGTTAGTCTCACAAAATAGATTCCTGTTTTCAGGTCTTTTGCGTTATTGTCGGTGCCATCCCAGGCGATACTGGTTATTGGGGAATTAGGTAATTGAGTTATTGGAAAAAATTTTACTAATTTGCCGGCGATGTCGTAAATCGCAAGAGAAAGATATCGGGATTGGGAAATCCCTCCTACAGAATAAGTTATGGTTGTCGATTTAGAGAAGGGGTTTTGGTTTACCCTGAGCGAAGTCGAAGGGGGATTGGGTTGAGGAGAGGAGGGTTCTTCGATTTCTATACTATCCGCGGACATAAAACTGCCGTAAATATTGAAGTCTCCCGTTCTGTGATCCGACCAGACAAGTAGGGTTTTACCGGCTCCCGTTACAAGCGAGGGAGTAATTTTAGAGACAGAGACGGAAGAACAATTTATATACCCCGTATCAATTATTGTTCCAAACGTATCAATTATAGCTCCGTATAAGTTAGTACTCTGCCATACTGCTATGAATTTACCATCCGAATATGTGCAGGTAGGCCAACTCTGAAAAGAGCCCCCATTATTTATTATTGTAGGTAAAGAGTCAATTGGTTTTCCCGAATCGGAAAGAATGGTATACCAGATTCCATTACTCCCTTCTGAAATAAGCAAATAACGGCTACCCGAAAACGCTAATTCTCTTGGTTTATCAGAATATCCATAACACGCCATATCGTTAATCTTAAATGTATCTAATCCCGTGGTGTCATAATATAGACTATCTTCAAAAAAACGTCCTACTACAGAAGAATATCCACAATCCCACACTCCCAACATTTTTTCTCCGTTCCAGATACCGGTTAAAGCACCTCCTATATTCATGGAGTTAATTCCAAAAAAAGCTTTATCGGCAAATTGAGTAGTAAAAGCGCTATCGGTTAACGCAAGTATACTTCCGTCATAGCCACCTTCAAAGATATACTGCCATTCGCTGTTAATAAATAAAAAGAAATGAGTTTTTCCATATATAACGGTTGGAACGCCTATATGATTAAAATAGTCGAAGTTGCCAAGTTTATAGCCATATATAAATTTAGGAATACTATCCATTATATTTCCATTCTTGTAAAATCTCAACGCGCCAACATTCTTAAATAAATTGCCTGATGGCTTTATTGTATCTATATCAACATTAAAAGCAATACACCCGGCACTATCTCCGAAAGCCACGGAAGGCATTGTATAATCAGTATCCGGCAGGCTTGCAAGTAATATCCCGTTTGTATCCAACAGCAATCCGTTTGGGGTTATTCTTGCGCCATATATTTGGAAAGTCCCGCTTCTTTTATCCGCCCATACAGTCCAGAAGTTAGTTCCGTCAAAAGCAACGTCAGGATAGAGTTGGTCTTGATTAGCCGTAGAAATCGCAAAGTCCTGCGCGTTGAGATTTTGAAAGGAAAAAGAAAGTATTACAAAAAGCCAGAGAAAACATTTTTTAATCATAGAGCTCCCATTATTTCATAAAACAGTAGGGAACGCATATATGCGTTCCCTACGTTATTACTTTATAATTGTTAGCTTCTTCGTTTCTGTAAATATATTAGATTCTTCCCCGCCTGCGGCGGATTCAGAATGACAAATCGTAGAAAGTCTCACAAAATAAATTCCGTTAGTTTTTATATTGGGCGTAAAGGTATAATCGCCTTTACTCAATGTGCCGGTATAGACAACTTCTTTAATTCTTCCGCATAAGTCGTAGATAGTTAATTCCGCGTTTATTGAATTAGAGGCGAACAAACAAATCTTATTTTTTCTTATTTCCATATTTGATATTTGATCACCGCCGAGGCGGGATGTCGCTTCGCTCCATTTTTCTTCTAGTCCCATACACCCGCAATTAGATGAGTTTAAGGAATCATCGAGCGCATATAGAACTTTTTCTGCCGTTCCGACTAACAGTTCTACGCAGCCGTCTCCGTCAATATCGGCAATGGATACATCGTGTATATCCATAGTACCTGAAATTAAAGCTTTTGACCATAAAACGGAACCATCTTCCCCGTTGAGCGCGGATACGGCATTAACCGCATAAGTGCTCGGGATAACTTCAAGTTTTTTGTCTCCATCTATATCTGCGACCGAAATACTTCTATGAACGTCAACCCCCATTGAATGCCCCCATTTCAGTCCACCCGTTGTTCCGTTCAAACAATAAAGAGTAGATCCGCCGCTGCGACTTCCCGTTAGTACTTCGGTTATTCCGTCTCCCTCAAGGTCTGCGACTGCAGTAGAAGCCCATACCAAATTTACCGCATTATAACTCCATTTTAGCGCACCCGTTCTTGCGTTAAGGGAATAAATTCTGCCGCTATAGTTTCCGATGACAACTTCTAAAGTATCATTATTATCTATATCTGCAACTGAAGGCGAAGCAGAGATTGCGCCGGTTGTTTTGTATTCCCATTTTTGGGCGCCGGTCATCCCATTCAAACAGTAAACATATGAATCTTTACTCCCTATAAATACTTCCATAATGCTATCTCCATCAACGTCCGCGAGTGCCGGCGAGGAAATCCATACGTCCGCACTCGGGTAACTTCTTGTTTTGTAAACCCATTTTTGCAATCCCGTTAACCCGTTAATACAATAGACATTTGCAGTATCCGTGCCAAGGGGAGCGCAGTTACTTTCTACGATTATTTCCATTATTCCGTTTGTATCAATGTCTGCAATTGCCGGCGAAGAGATGTACGAATTTCTCGTTGAAAATTGCCATTTCAGGGTTCCCGTTGAACCGTTAATACAATTAATTTTTTGGTTCTCGCTTCCGATAATGACTTCTATTATACCATCACCGTCTACGTCAATTGCAGCAGGAGAAGAGCACCATATAGAGCCTCCCGTCGGGTAACTCCACTGAACTAAGCCCGTTATTCCGTTAAAAGAGTAGACTTTAGTATCCGTGCTCCCGACAATAACATCCATAGTGTCGTCTTTATTGACGTCAAAAACTGCCGGGGAACTCTCTACTAATCCTCCGGTTTGATAAGACCATTTAATGACGGGAGTATTATCCATTTTGCCTCTCATAACCTGGTATCGTGTGTTTTCAAGTGTAGCGCCATATTTTGGCCAACTGGAATCCGCGAAAGATTGATTAAAAATAAATAACGCTAATATAAATTCCATAGTTCCTCCTTATTAAACGATTCTACATATTTATTAACTTATTAGTTATTAGCTTTGAATAGATTAAATACAGGGATGGGAAAAGTCAAGGGGAAAAAAGAAAAACAGAAAATAAATAATATTTAGCCACGCCTGCCTGCCGGTAGGCAGGGATTTTCACGGATGAACACGGATAAAAGAAAACAGAGAGATTCTTCGTTGCACTCAGAATGACAAACTGCAGAGGGCAAACCTACCGAGGTTTATAAACTTCCCAGTTTATGCAGTGATTTTTTTTATCCAAATGAATATCGAAATAACCGTTGTGGTCATCGGTTTTTACAGGAATATAATTAATCGGAACTTTTACTTCTTTCATACTTTTTGTTGCTTCTGCGCTTCTGATTATGCTTTCAAACAAGTCTTTTCTTATTTCTTTTAAAAGATTATCGCTTGTTTTATAATCGTCTTTAACTATATTAATTCCTAAATCATTTTCAAGATTACGACAATAATTCAACTTAAATTCCGGTTTTTGCAGGAATAAATTTTTCACAAATCTTTTTCTTATTTCTTCGGTATCAAACTTCATCGTCAAGTACGGAGATTTTATACAGTGATTCTCTTCATAATGTCCGGCGCAGGAAAGAGTTGTATGGATTCCCCCGCCGGAATTTAATTTTTTGATGTATCTTCTTATGCCGATATCTATTTCCTGAATTGTAATGTTGTTTATTTCGTAAACCGTGCCGCCGGTATTTCTTTTGTATTTTTTTCTTTGTTCAGGCATATTATTCTAAATGCTACAGGTTTTGAATTTGTCCAGAAAAAAGATTCGCCACAAAAGCACAAAGCCACTAAGTTACACTAAACAGAAAATGAAAACAAATAACCACGAAAATAAAAAAGAAATATAGAAGGGCACGAAAAACGGAAAAATCTAACAGGGATTGAAAGAGAGAAGAGAAAAACATAAAATAAGGATTGGGAGATTACGAAAAGCAATTATAAGGATAAAAGTCTTGACAAAATATTCTTCCACATTATTTTTTCCACCAAAGGTGGATATGCTTCCGATATAGAAATGATGAATAAAAAGATTCTGCAGAGAACTTGGAGCGGAACGGTTATAACCGTTCCCTACAAAACTAAAATATAATTACCAAATACAAAGGGAAAGAGGAGGGGAAATGAGGACAAAAAGTTTGATTGGAGCAGTTGTAGGTTGTATCTTTTTAAACGTATCTTCTTTGTTTTCGGCTATTGGCTGGATACAGGCAACGGATTCCGCAGACTGGTCAAAAAGAAGGAATCCTACCGTAATCACTTTTGATACTGCGCTGTGGGTTATCGGTGGTGGCGGTTCAGGGGCAACGAATTATAACGATGTATGGTATTCTAAGGATGGCGCAACGTGGGCTTGCGCGACGGATTCTGCGGATTGGATAAACAGAAGAAGCCACAGTTCGGTTGTATTCGATGAAAAGATATGGGTACTCGGGGGAGCAGCAGGAGCAACGTTCTATAACGATGTATGGTATTCCCCGGACGGCGCGATATGGGCTTGCGCAACGGATTCTGCGGATTGGCCGGAAAGGTCGGGGCATACGTCACTTGTATTTAACGATACGATATGGGTAATCGGGGGAAGCGGTATAGGCACGGGAGTAATTTATCGTGATGCGTGGTACTCGCTGGACGGCGTAACGTGGACTTGTGCAACGGATTCCGCCGAATGGTCGGCAAGGTCCGGACATACGACACTCGTATTTAACAATAAAATGTGGGTAATCGGAGGAAAAGGCGCCGGCATAGGAAACAATTTCAACGATGTATGGTATTCTACTGATGGGATAACGTGGACTTGCGCAACGGATTCCGCAGAATGGGCGGCAAGGTCGGGACATACGTCAGTCGTATATGACGGTGGAATGTGGGTAATCGGGGGAAGCGGCGCATCGGGTAAGGTTTATAATGATGCATGGTATTCTACGAATGGCATAACATGGATTTGCGCGACGGATTCCGCAGAAGTACTGGCAAGAGCAACACACGCATCGGACACGTTAAATGATAAGATATGGGCAATAGGGGGAAGAGATTCTTCTTATACTCTTTATAATGATGTATGGTATTCGGGGGAAATAGCGGCGGAAGAACATTTGCCGGTGGTCCGTGGACAGTTATCCGTAAACGCATATCCTAATCCGTTTTATACTTGCACGAAAATCTGCGGTTCAAACGAAGAACTAAAAGTCTATGACCTTGGATGCAGAGTCGTCGGAATCACGAAAGACGGTATATGGAATGGCAAAGACTTAATGGGGAAAAACGCAAAACAAGGTATATACTTCGTAAGGAACAACTCTAAACAATCTCTAAAACTTATCAAACTTAGATAATTTTTTGTTAGTCGTTATTTATTATTTTTGAACGGGCAAAGAGAATTTCTAGTATATTTCTACAACCAGAGAAAAAAGTCAAAAAGGGCTTGACAAAAACAACATATTGTATCAGTAAGTAAATATAATTATATATAGGGGTATTTACTACAATTTTATGAAATATTTTTCAAAAAGGGGGGAAGGTATGATTAAGAAAAGTTTCAGAAGTATGGCAAGAGGCGCAATAGGAGGTTTTGTTTTACTCTTTGCGGCTAATCTTTTTGCGGTTGATACGATTAAGGATGCAACCGGGAAAGTAAACGTTGTTAATTTGAATACGTTTCTTAAACAGAAAGGCGCAAAATGGACAGCAGGAGAGAACCAATTTTCAAAGATGACGCTGGAAGAAAAGAAAGCTTATCTTGGAACTATACCTTCTACGGAACAAATACCGGAGAAACAAGTGAAAGTATTAAAGGCGGATATTCCTGCCGCTTTCGACTGGAGAAATAAAGACGGAATTAACTGGATGCCTCCAATAAGGGACCAAAAGAGTTGTGGAAGTTGTTGGGCATTTTCCGCAGTAGGTGTAGTAGAAGCATTAATAAACATAGCGGAAAACAATCCCGATTTAGATTACAATTTATCCGAGCAGACATTAGTTACGTGTTCGGGCGCCGGAAGTTGCGGCGGGGGACAACCAATCAAGGCATTTAGTTTTATCCAGAGCACCGGTATTCCTACGGAAGCCTGCGACCCTTATACTGCTTCCGACGACGGATGCAGCAGATGTACGGATTGGGCAACCCAGGTAAAGAAAATCAGCAGTTACAGTAGTGTTTCAGGAGCAAATCTAAAGACCGTATTATTAGAAAATCCCCTTTCGGTTACTATGGAAGTTTATGAAGATTTCTACAATTATGAAAATGGTATATACACATATGATTACGGCGGTTTTATGGGGTATCATGCAATCGTGCTTATCGGATGGGACGATGCGAATTCATGCTGGATAGCAAGAAACTCATGGGGCACAAGCTGGGGACAAGGCGGTTATTTCAAGATATCGTATGCTAACGGCGCAGCTTTCCCGGGAGCACCTATTGATGCGAACTACCAGCCATCTTCTGCGGTTGTAGTTACTACACCAAACGGCGGGGAAAAATTAATCAAGGACAATGTTTATACGATAAGATGGTCCTGCGGAGCGACCGACAATTTAAATATAGACTTATATAAAGGTGGAGTTTTCAACAGCACTATAGTAAGTGGCACAGCCAATACCGGGTCATATGATTGGACAGTTCCAACGGGACAGGCAACGGGAACGGATTATAAAGTAAGAGTAATAAGGGGATCTGCTCCAACCATATATGACGAAAGCGATAACAATTTTACCATTACGGTGCCGAACATCACAGTTACAGCACCAAATGGCGGAGAAAACTGGGTTGGCAGCAATTACTACAGCATAAAATGGACAAGCGCCGGAGTAGTCGGGAACGTAAATATAGACTTATATAAAGGCGGCGTACTCAACAGCACAATAGCAAGCAACGTAAGCAATAACGGGACTTATAACTGGAATATTCCCGGGGGACAAGCAATAGGTTCGGATTATAAGGTGCGTGTAACAAGCATAAATACACCTTCTCTCTGGGATGAAAGTGACAACAATTTTAATATTACCGTACAGAACCTGGTTTTGACTTCACCAAACGGCGGGGAGAGCTGGACAACGGGAAGCACTAATCCTATAACATGGACAAGCGCCGGAATAACGGGTTACATCAAGATAGAATTGTACAAAGGCGGAGTGCTTAATAAGACTATAATAAGCAGCACTTCCAACACCGGGACGTACAACTGGGCAGTAGGAACCCAGGCAGTAGGAACGGATTATAAAGTAAAGATTTCAAGCGTATCCGCGCCAACCATCTGGGATGAGAGCAACGCCAATTTCACGGTTGCAGCGCCGACAATAACCGTCAGCACACCAAATGGCGGAGAGAGTTGGTTTGGCGGAACGACAAATCCCATAACATGGACAAGTTCAGGGTTGAGCGGTTACGTAAGGATACATCTATATAAAGGTGGAGTTTACAAGAGCATAATAACGAATTGCGTTTCCAATACCGGGACATATAATTGGGCAATACCGACAACCCAGGCGATGGGAACGGATTATAAAGTAAGAGTAATAAGTTATACGAATGCGGCCGTTTATGACGAGAGCAACGCTAATTTCACGGTTGCAGGAGCAGGCATAACGGTTACTTCACCAAACGGCGGGGAAAGCTGGGGCAGAGGTAACGTTTATCCAATAACATGGACAAGCGCCGGAGTAACGGGAAATATTAAAATCGAACTATACAAAGCAGGCGCATTCAAGATGACCATAATAAGCAGCACTGCCAATACGGGAACATACAACTGGACTATACCTGCAGCACAATTAGTAGGAACGGATTATAAAATAAAGATAACAAGCGCATCAAACATCGCTATAACCGACCAGAGCAATGCCAATTTCAGTATTATCGTGCCGACAACGAGTATAACAGTTAGCGCCCCGAATGGCGGGGAGAGCTGGCTTGTAGGCAGCGCGCACAACTTAACGTGGACAAGTTCCGGAATAACGGGGAACGTAAACATAGCCCTATACAAAGGCGGCGTGTTAAACAGCACAATAGCAAGTGACGTAGCAAACAGCGGGTCATACAATTGGAACGTTCCGACAGGTCAAACGGCAGGAACGGATTATAAAGTAAGAGTAACAAGCGTATCCGCACCGACCGTTTATGACGAGAGCAATGCCAATTTCAGCATTACGGTACCGAGTGTCGGCATAACGGTTACTGCGCCGAACGGTGGAGAAAGCTGGGCAGTCAGCACTACCAATTCAGTAACGTGGGTAAGTTCTGGAGTGACAGGAAACGTAAACATAGATTTATATAAAGGCGGAGTATTAAACGGCGCAATAGCAAGCAACATAAGCAACAGCGGAACTTACAGTTGGGCGATATCCGGAAGCCAGGCAACAGGAACGGATTATAAGGTACGTGTAACAAGCGTATCCGACACGTCCGTCAAAGATGAGAGCAACAGCAACTTCAGCATAACAAAACCGAACGTCGTTGTTACTTCACCGAATGGCGGGGAAAGCTGGCTTGCGGGAAGTTCACACAACGTAACGTGGACAAGTTCCGGTGTAAGTGGAAACGTAAACATAGATTTATACAAGAGCGGTGTATTCAGCAGCACTCTGGCAAGTGGAGTAAGTAACAGTGGAACTTACAGCTGGGCAATATCCGCGAGTCAGACAATAGGAACGGATTATAAGGTAAGAGTAGTAGGCGTATCGGATACGTCTGTATGGGATGAAAGCAATGCCAACTTTGGCATTACGGTATCGGGGACAGGCATAACGGTTACCGCGCAAAACGGTGGAGAAGTAATGGTTGCGAACACTCCGGACACTGTAACATGGACAAGTTCGGGAATAACAGGAACGGTAAAAATAGAACTCTATAAAGCCGGAGCATTCAACAAGACTATCGCATCCAGCGCAACCAACAGCGGGTCATACGTATGGACAATTGCCTCGGCTCAGGCACCCGGGACAGATTATAAGATAAAGATAACGAGCACGACCAACATATCCATCTCCGATATGAGCGACAACAATTTCAGTATTGTAGCGCCGAGCATAACGGTTACTTCACCGAACGGCGGCGAAAGCTGGGGCAAGGGAACCGTTCATAACATAACATGGGTAAGCGCAGGAGTAAGCGGGAACGTGATTATAGACCTATATAAAAACGGGTCTTACAACCTGAGAATAGCAAGCAATACTGCCAATGCCGGGACATACAGCTGGACGGTACCGACGGGACAGACAATAGCAACGGATTATAAGGTTAAGATAACGAGCTACAGCAGTTCTACCATCAATGATATGAGCAATGCAAATTTCAGCATTGTATCGGTGAAATCACTTAAGGATTATGTCGTGAAAGAGTATAAACTTTTCCCGGCATATCCGAATCCTGCAACAAGCCGTATAACTTTATGCTACCAATTACCGGCAAAGTCTAACGTCAGCTTAAAGATTTACGATAAAGGCGGGAGATTGGTGAAAACGCTAATTAGCGGAGAAAAAGCTTCGGGCTATTACGAAATGGACTGGGACAAGAAAGACAACACGGGCAAGGTATTACCGAGCGGAGTCTATCTATACAGGATTAAAACGGAAACTTACAGCGAATCAAAGAAAATTATATTGTGAAGTAGTGCTAAGCACTAAGTGAGGTCGGGGGAATTCCGCCAGGGGTTCCCCTGGCCTTTTTTTAAGGCCAACTAATCTGTCCACTGGATAGAAATCCCTCCGGCAAAAGATTCCGGACAATCCCGCCGAGACGGTCACCGCCTGAGCGGGATGTTCCAGATGTCGCTAATGTTCCACAATCTTTCCCTAACTAACGTAAGAGCTTGTAAGTAATCGCTAAAGCTCTAAGGGCTTTGTATAAAAACTGTAAGAAAAGTAATAGATAGTAACTTATTGTAACTAGTTGCAACGAAAAACGGAAAGTTTTTGGACGCAGATAAACAAAAAGATTAACCACAGAGAACACAGAGAAAAAAGAAGACGGAAAAAAAATAAGATTTAGAGTTAACAGATAACCCAGCGGAGCTGGATAAGTTAGAGTAACGTTCCTTCGTCACGAACTCTAACTAACAAAAAAGACAGAGTGCACACCTGCCTTCGGCAGGCCATGCCTACGGCAGGTAAACAGGGAGGAAGAACAGAGGACACGGAGAAAAGAAAGGGAGAGGGTATTTTATTTCCAATCCCTGAAAACATCTTCAATTATAAAACAAGTATAAAACAATAACAACAAGAGGAAAGAATATCCGGGAAATTTCCGTAAAAATAACGGAGCGCATAATATTGTTATCCCTAATATTCCGATTGCTATCCTGCTTATTTTATTTTTTGGTTTTTTATGAAAGGGGTTCCAATTAAAAACAGCCAATAGTATGGTAAATAATCCCAGTATTAAATACATTACGTTAAGCACAGGGTTCATATTTTTTTATATTAGTTTTATTATAATGAATGGATATATGAAAGTCAAATTTAAAATAAAAACGAATATATACAAAAAATGAATTTTTAGCCACGCCTGTCTGCGGGAGAGCTTTTTATCGTAATAGTTTCTCTTGATAAAAGGATACGGAGTATCTCAATTTATAGTTTTCTTAATTGACAGTTAAAGTAAAAGTATTATAAAGTTAAAACGATGAAGAAAAAAAGCATAACATTAATAATAGGAATAACTATTATCCTCCTAAGTTTTTTAACATACATATTTGTTTTTGGGAAATTATTTCCATATTCTCCGATAATAATCGGTTTTACAAAACATACATTATCTAACACCATTATATATATACAAAAAGATAACAATTCAACCAATTACGATTGGGTTGATTCATTAATACCTTCAGTAGAAAAGTTTCATGAATTAAAATTCAAGAGCAAGCCAAAGATATTTTTCTTCCGTGATAAAAGAACATATTCACACCGTTCACTATCTAAAGCTCGTTTTTGCGCATTTACGAACGGGAATATCGTTGTTTCCCCGTGGGCTCAAAAAGAAGCAGAAGAGGGAAAAATATCTATGGAGATTTACTTAAAACATGAGTTGTCACATTCTATAATATTGCAAAACAAAGGAATCTTAGCCGGACTTAAATATCCAAAATGGTTATTGGAAGGGATTGCGACGTACAGCGTAAACCAGATGGGAACGTCTTTCTACCCGAGTAAAGAAGAAACATATACTTTAATAAAACAAGGTAATTTTATGCCACCTCATTATTTTCATACTAAGAAAGAATCTCAAATTAAACTTAACGTAAAATATATACCTCCATTTATGTATTCCGAGTTTGCCTGTATCGTTGATTATTTAATTGAAACCCGGGGGAGAGAAAAATTCTTAGTCTATATGAAGAGTTTATTAAAAGACAATAATCATAATAAAGTTTTCAAAGATATTTACGGAATTGATTTTGATGAATTCATATTAAACTTCCGAAAATTTATTGAGAATAATAACGGGTAGGTTTTGTAGATAGAAATTATGTGTTTTGTATGGCGGTGGAAAATTTTCCGTGCATAAAAAAGATTTATTGAATAATTTTTAGATCCGCTACGACTTATAAGTAGAAAGTTTTGAATAGTCAAATAAAACAATGGAAGACTCAGACAACATTTTAATACAAAAGTTAGCCTTGAAGGGAGACCCTGAGGCATTTACCGAGATTATAAACCGTTACGCAGGGCTTGTTTATTCCGTATGTTATCGTATTTTAAGAGACCGGGAGAGAGCCAGAGATGCAGCCCAGGACACATTTTACCGTTTACTGCAAAGTCCCGACAATATTACCCGTTCATTATCGGGATGGCTGCACAAAGCGGCAACCCGAACGGCAATAGACATTATCCGCAAAGACTCTTCAAGGCAAAAAAGAGAAATTGATTATACAATGACACCGACAAAAGCTTCTCAATGGAAAGATATTTCTCATTATATTGATGAGGTATTAATAAGTATGGGCGAGGAATCAAGAATGTTTCTCATACAGCATTTTTTGCAGGGGAAAAGGCAGGAAATTATTGCCACCGAGTTGGAGATATCCCAGGCTACCGTATCACGAAAAATAAAGGCAGGGATAGAGGATCTCAGGAAAGGGCTTAAAAAGAAGGGTATTATTATCGGAAACGCATTATTGGGGACATTGTTAATTTCCGGCATTTCAGAGGCAGCTCCTTTAGAACTTTTGAAAGAGTTAGGAAAAATGGATATGTTTAATAATGCAAGCAATTTAACTACGCACCCCGTTTATCCTGAAAAAGTTAAACAGGTATTTAATTTTAGAAGAGTGTTTTTAACGGGTATTGCAATAGTTATTATTGCCATTTTGCCGTTTTCGTATTTAAAGTATACGGAAACGGAATTTACCGGGACATTGAAAACAAACGTAAATACAAAATGCGCGGAAGCACCAAAAATTAACGAAGACGGAGAATCGTTGACTTGTGGAAATACAAAAAAGGTTTCTGAAAATAAAGAAGCCGACTATGGTATTCCCTGCACTACTTACACCTGCAACATCACTCGAACCATCGACCCAATAACCGGTGACATTGCCACCAGGAGCTGTACTACTTTTACCATAACATCTACCGCCGGTCGGCCTAAGGGAGAAACGCCAACGGCTGTTCCGGAATTAAGTTCCTATAACGGTTTTGTTAAAGCGTCTACTCTTAAAACAATTCGTGATTCTTCCAGAATAGATACTTTGCGCGATTCCAACGGAGGCGTTTATTTGGATAGTTCGCGGCATAGGGAGACATACAGAAAGGAAATATATAAATTAAAGTAAAAAAGGAGGGAACGATGTTTAAATATCTTTTATGTTTATTGGGGGTTAGTATCTTAACAATTCAAAGTGGAGGTCAGGAGCAGTCAATGGTTAAGATAACGCCCAAAGATTATGGTGACGTTTCCGGAACGGTATTTGACAAAGTCACAAACAAACCGGCAGCAAGTGTTAGCGTATGGATATACGATAAATATGGGGACATCATTACTCTAAGTAAGACCGATATAGACGGCAGGTACAGTATGGAATATCAACCTCTTCAGGTGGGGACTTATTATTTTTGCATTCCTTCAAATGAATGGGGAACGAACGGGAACTATCTTAAACAGTTCTATAAAAGCGCCGGGGGCTGGAGAAATGCTTCTCTTGTTAACGTTGAAAAAGACAAGAAACTGTCAACTGTTGACTTTTATCTTGAGACGGGGAGTACGCTATCGGGGAATATAAAGTGCGGTGGCAAGCCGGTTTACGATTCCATAGTTATTTCCGTTTATGATGCATACAAAATATATTCTTACAGCAGTCATTCAACGCATACCGATTCTTCAGGAAATTACAAAATAAGCGGTATTAAATCGGGCAATTCCAAAGTGTATATTTCATTACGAAATTATATCGGTACATATTACGGGCAGGTACAGGACTGGGAAGACGCAACTATGATAAATATAGCTCCGAATGACACGACAAAAAACATTGATATTTCGGTAAAGAAAGGCGGGAAAATATCAGGCAACGTTTATTCGGAGAAGACTAAGTTGCCTGTTTCAAACGTTACAATTTATTGCGAGTCGGAAAGTTTCAATACGGATTCATCGGGATATTTTGAATTCTGCGGTTTGGACAGCGGAGAATATACGCTTAGGACCCGCGCAGGTTATAATACCGGAAGTCCTTATGCCGACCAATTTTATAAATGCGCTGCCGGTTATACGGATGCGGATTTAATAAGCGTAGCGACGGGGCAGAATATAAAGGGCATTAAGATGTATCTGAAAGAGGGAGGAAGAATCCCGATATCCGTTGTTGATGAAAACGGAACACCTGTTACCGAAGGAGCAACTATTTGTATTATCAATGAAGGTGAAACAGGAAATAACAGGAGTTGCTGGGGTGTAGGCGGAAGCAATTTTGAATATCCAAATATTTTCCCCGGTAAATATACCGTTTATATAAGTTATTTCGGGGAAAGGAGTTCCGGTATTTCTTACGGCGCAACATATTATAAAAACGCAAACCGTCTTGAAAATGCAACTTTCATAGAAGTTAAAGGCGGATATAAGACAAGTCCCGTGACCGTTAAAATGCAACAGGGAGGATGGATACAGGGGTTCGTAAAATACAACGAGGTCGCTATAGACGGGGACAGTTCTTTATGCACAATCATTGCTTACGATTCAAAGAGCGGGAGCGTAGCCGGTTATGGAACGAGTACTTTTTGCGGGGGATATGAAGTAAAAAGTCTACCTGTCGGGGAATATAAACTTGAAGTCCTGTGTAACGACTATCCGTCTCAATATTATGGCGGAGGGGAAACTTTTGATGATACCAGGACAAAAACCATAGAGGTAAAAAAAGGAAAGCCTGAGTTTGATGTAAATTTTGATATGGTTAATGCAAATTGTTCCATTTCCGGGAATGTTTCCGTAGGGAAGAAGGAAACTCCTCTATTACCTGTGACAGTATCGGTTTATGATAAGACGGGACATATTGTAAAAAGCGCGTATGTTAAAAAAGGCAAGTATGAATTGAAAAATCTGAGACCCGGAGAGTATACGATACGGACAGTTTCAACAAAGGGGTATACTGATAAATGGCACAACAACGTTGAATTAGCGAAGTCCGATAATTTTGACAATAAACACTATTTTGTGGAAACCCCAAAGAATGTTGAATGGTTGAGTCTGAAAGAAGGGCAAAAAGTGAAGGATATAAATTTTTCTCTTAAAAGGAAAAGAATATAACAAATAGGGAGCGATGAAGTAAGAGTGACAACAACGAAAAAGGGGCGATCCGACGGATCGCCCCTACGAAGAGACATCAAACGGAAAGAAATTTTTTGGACGCAGATTTCGCAGATAAAGAAGATGAAAAGAAAACTGAGAAGAAATAAACTACAAAAAGAATACAGAAGATTCAGACAGGATTAACAGGATAAAAAAACAGATGCGGGGACCCTCCTGCGGCGGGCAAGCACGGAGATGGGGAGATGGGGGGGGTATATCAGAGAACCAGGTTATCAGAAAATCAGAGGAGAGAGAAACAAACAAAAAGAAGTAAGAATGGAAACAGTGAGTTTGCCAAGGGGGGTAAAATGAGGAAAACATTTATTTTGTTTTACCTTATCCTGTTTTCTTTTTCGGCTTCAGCGCAGGTAGATTCTTCGGATAAAAACATATCTTTTTCAAAAGACAAAGAAATACTAAAACTCGGAAGGCAGTGGATTTACAGGATATTTTTTATTAATCCTGAAGGGGACACTACGGATTCTCCAACAATAAGTTTGGATATAGTAAAAGGCGCTCCTTCCCTATTTCAGGATAATAAAGAGCATTTACTGGCAAAATGGACATACCTTCAGAAGAATATTCTTCCCGACAACGCCCATAAGCTTGAAAGTATTTGTGAAATCGATGAAGATTCAAACCGTATGGTTTTTTCCACGCCGTGTTATGTTGAATTGAATTTTATGATGATTTTTGGTCAGGCCCCGGTTGAATTGGGGACTTTTTTAGAAAAAGGGCAGAAGACAGAATTTGTCTATGTAAATATCTATGCAGACCGATACGGAGGGGAAGCAACGTGTCGTATAAAAACATATTCCCGGATTACCGCGCGAAAAGATGTCCGGACGCCAATGAAAGTTTTCCCGGGATGTTTAGAGATTGATGCGAAAGCTACAAGCGAAAAGGGAACGTATAAAGCAACTTATTATTTTCAACATCAATATGGAATTGTTCGTTTTGAATACACAAAATTAGACAGTTCCAGAGTAATTTTTGACCTTGAGAAGGTTTCGGGGTTTTAAGTAATCTATACAAAGGAAAAACGGAGAACAGAAATATTTATCCACGAATGAACGCCCTTCGGCAAGCTCAGGGTAAACTCAATGGGCACGAATAAAAGAAGACAGAGAGATTCTTCTCTACGCTCAGTCACCGCCCAAGCGGGATGACACTTTTGTGCCAAATGACAAACAACAAAAAGGGCGAATGACCATTCGCCCCTACGAAACTTAATTGCCCCATCTTTAACCAATTTTTCTGCAGAGGACGCCATATAGAGCACCAAAGGCGGTTTCTCCTTCGTTGATAATCTCGAGATTACTTTGTAAGCACAACACCCACATTTCGATTTTTGTAAAAGGCAGTTCTTTGATTCCTATCCAGCGGTTGAACATTCCGATACAGTTAAAAGTCGGGGAAAAAATCGGCACCCAAATCATAACCAGTCCTCCCGGACGGGCGCATTGGCTGTGTTTTTTTATCGCGTAGAGACGTTCTTTGCCGGAGAAATGTTCTATTAATCCAGTGCTGTGAACAAAGTCATATCTTTTTGTGGGAGAAAATTTCAAAAGGTCTTTTGAGATTTTTTTCACGTTACAGGGATATGTTTCCGTTTTTACGTTTGTCATAGCTTCCGGACTAAAATCAAGTAGGGTAACGGAATTCACCTGTCGCGTAGAAGCAAGGTATAAACTATTGCTACCCGTTCCGCATCCCAATTCAAGAATATTTTTCCCGACGCAAGAGCCTTTCAAAAGTTTGTTTATCGCCTTAAAATAAAGTTGATGTCGGACGAAATTTTCAACGGGTTGAGAGACCGTGAACCGGCGATGAAAATTAGTAAATTTATTCGTCCATAAAGAGTCCCAGAGAATTGACGAATTTTCCAATGTGTCAGTTGAAATGTTTTTCATTTTTCCTCCTATTTATTATACCCTGTTGCTACTATGTCAAGATGTTTCCTGTTTTGCCAGTGTCCGAGAAGAATCCCGAGATGAGCAAACCGATTAAAAGTAACGTTATTTTATTTTTCATTTTATTCTCCCCCTAATATATTAATTGCTCCTAAAGACAGACCGCAGGAAACGTAAAATGCGGATTTATGTTCCTGAAAAATATCCGTGTAAGCTACACGTAATTTTAATAAAGTGCCGGGGGACCATTCAATACCAAAACTTCCGGAACGAGGGGGATAAAGAAACCAAAACTCTGCAAAACAATCAACCGTATTGGCAAATTGAAGTTTGCCGAGATGCCATTTATTGTAATAAAGAAGATAATAAAGATTAATTGGAGCAACAGTAAAATTATCGAAGGGGGCTAAATCATCCATTTCGTGATGACTTTCATGATACGGTAATTCTATGATTTCTGCAAGAGCAGAACCTATCCCGAAATTATACTTCGGGAAAAAGAAATCTATTCCCAGTAATTCCATTTGCCCCCCGCATTCCGAGTAAGGACCTTTATTGCATTCACAACTAAGCAAATTCCAACGTAATAATGTTTCCGTTTTGCCCGTTGCGGGCAAGAATGCGGAGACGAGCAAACCGATTGAAAGTAAAGTTATTTTATTTTTCATTGTATCTCCTAAAAATTGTAACCTTTTACGCTACCAAGGACACTTCCTAATTCCCAACCAATAATGGAGCCGAAAAAAGAAACGTTAGTATCTTTTTGTATTACCCCGGGAATACTCCCTACAATTGCTCCCAGGGCTCCTCCGGCTATACTTCCAAGGAATGCTTTTGGAAAAGAGCCTTTTTGATTTCTTTTGTCCCCTGCTACTGATACGCCTATTGAAGCGCATATGGGGGTTAGAATCAGACTTGACATTGAGAAATAATATAATTGAGCAAGGATTGCAAAATCATCGGTTCTTCCGGCACAAAGCGTACTGGTGATTGGGATACTAAGGGCTAGTGCGCTTAATCCGCCAATAAAAGCTCCGCATCCTTCATCCCCCAAAGCATTTTGTTTATTGATGGCTTCGCGCTCCTCGTTATCGGTGATGCTCTTCGCAGACGAGCTGAACGAAGTAAAGAAAGAGTCGTTCGATGTGCCCGAATATAAAACATTTGAGGGCAGTGTTATCTTGCTGTTAACGTTAGGAGAGCCGAAATTTTTCAGTTCAGGTGTTTTGAGGGAGTCTTGTTCGTTTGATGCGAGGCAAATGTTTTGACCGACAGAAATCCACATTGTTATTATTATCAGCGGTAAAGTTATTTTGTTTTTTATTTTATTTTTCATTTTGCTCCTTTTGTTATAGGATTGACTGCTCCTAAAAATAAGTTCAAGGATGCATACAAAGATGATTCGTCCGGTGTAGGCGAGCCATCCGGATAGTGAAAATGGGAACCTAAGATTCTACGGTATCCGGCTTTGAGATTCAGAAGTAAGCCCGGTGTCCATTCAACGCCGCAACCTAAGGTTATCGGAGCATCCGGCCATATAATCTTCGTAGGGATACTTAAAACTTCCCCAAAACAATTAATTGTATTAACGAATTTACATCTTCCAAGACCCCATTCATTATGATAAAGCGTTCCGTAAATAGTGAGAGGGAAGGCGGCGGCTACGCATCTATCCGGTGTATCCATATTGTCTGAGGGCAACATTGCTACTTCAGCCAATGCAGTACCTATCCCGATTTTATATTTCGGGAAAAAGATGTCTGCGCTTAATACTTTCATACCGAGTCCGCAACCTTTACCTATTGTATTAGACTCAAAATATTCTATAGTGCCCATGCTTATACCAAACTCAAGTACATTCCATCGCAGGAATTTTTCTGTTTCGGACAGGGATGTTTTTAATCCAATGTTCTTTGTTTTGCCTGCGATCGGTAAAGATGCGGAGACGAGCAATCCGATTAAAAGGAAAGTTATTTTGTTTTTCATTTTATCTCCTATTTATTATATCCGTTTACGCTGCCGATAATGCAACCAAATGCCATTATTGGAAGAGTAAATGTAATACCCATTGTCGGAGCAGTACTCCGGGACTCCGGGTCACATAAGGCGATGAGAGTTAGTGCTGTTGCGGATATTCCCCATGCGATTAAGCCTCCTTTTAATGCTCCTCTATATGCTTTTTTGAACGAACTTTCCTGGTGCATTATGCTTCCTGCGAGGCTTGTTCCCGCGGCTGAACCCAGTGGAATAATGAAAGACGTAGCTATACAAAGTCCCGTACCGATTACTATATCCTTATACTGATATGAACCATCGTAAAGTATATAAAGCGTCTGAAATGCACAAAATAAACTCGGAAGCGAGCCAATTGCGCCGCCCATCAGACTACCAAACGATTCAAGCGCACAAGCTCCGATTCCACCGGAAGGCGGTTCATCAATGGTTTCTCCTTGCCACTCGCCGTTTTTGATGGAGAATGTATTGCCCGAAGATTTATAATTTGAGAATGATTCCGAGAAGCAAAACATTTGCGGGATTTTGAGGCCGATGTTTTCCGTTTTGCCCGTGGCAGGGAAAAGCGCGGAGATGAGCAAACCGATTAAAAGTAAAGTTATTTTGTTTTTCATTTTTCCTCCTATTTATTATAACCTATGACGCTGCCGATGATGCAACCCGGTATAATTGCCGGGAAAGTACATGAAATTCCAACTAATGGAGCATAACGGCCTGCATAAGGAATATATAAGGCAGTTAGTATTACTGCAGATGCGCCCCATGCGATTAATCCTCCCGTAAGCGCTCCTCTGTATGCTTTTCTGAATGAGCTTTCCTGATGCATTATGTTTCCTGCGAGATTTGTTCCTGCGGCTGAACCTAATGGTATACCAATTAGGGATGTGGCGACACAAAGTCCCATACTAGGAAGGATATCCCCGTAATTTTCCATGCCGGATGCGCCTATTGCATAAGATAAGAAAAATAGCCCCGGAACTGAGCCAATTACGCCACCTATTAGACTACCAAATGATTCAAGCGTATGAGCCGCGAAACCACCGGAAGGTGTGTCTTCAAAACTTTCTCCTTGCCACTCGCCGTTTTTGATGGAGAATGTATTGCCCGAAGATTTATAATTTGAGAATGATTCCGAGAAGCAAAACATTTGCGGGATTTTGAGGCCGATGTTTTCCGTTTTGCCCGTGGCAGGAAAAAGCGCGGAGATGAGCAAACCGATTAAAAGTAAAGTTATTTTGTTTTTCATTTTTCCTCCTATTTATTATAACCTATGACGCTACCGATAATGCAACCCAATCCCATTATTGGGAGAGTGTATGCAATACCTACTGCCGGAGCATCAATTCCGGGATTAGGGCAATAACATAAGGCAATGGCAGTTAGAGCTGTTGCAGATATTCCCCATGCGATTAATCCTCCCGCGAGCGCTCCCCTGTATGCCCTTTTGAATGAACTTTCCTGATGCATTATGCTTCCTGCGAGGCTTGTTCCTGCGGCTGAACCCAAGGGAATAATAAAAGCCGTAGCAATACAAAGTCCCGTAACAAGTACCACATCCTTATTCTGATGTCCACCATTATAGATAGTGTAAAGCGTTCCACATGCAAAAAATAAACTCGGGGCTGAGCTAATTACGCCACCTAGCAGACTCCCAAACGATTCAAGCGCACAAGCTCCGATTCCACCGGAAGGCGGTTCATCAATGGTTTCTCCTTGCCACTCGCCGTTTTTAATGGAGAATGTATTGCCCGAAGATTTATAATTTGAGAACGATTCCGAGAAGCAAAACATTTGCGGGATTTTGAGGCCCAGTCCTTCGGCTTTGCAATCAAAAGATAAAAGCGATACAAATAACACAGCGGCAGCGAACACTTTACCGTTATTTACAAATATGTGTTTCAGCAAGTTCCCGTAAACTTTTGTCATTGGGTTTTTGCATACGCCGACGACAAATATAAAAGCGCGCATTCCTCCTGCCAAAATTTGTACCGGTGAGAAAGAGAAGAACATTCTCGCCAGTTCCAAAGTTAAAAAGTTTTTCATTGTTGCCTCCATTTGCCTTTTTATATGAGCAAGGTTCGTGTCAAAGTCGTGACAAAACGGGAAATTCATTTACGGGAGTGGGTTTGCGGGGTGTCAGGGGGAGAGGGGGAAATAACAAAGTGTGAAAGGAAGTTTACAGATTGGGGGGAGGGGTGTGAAAATATTTGCGCAGTTGGGTGCCAAAAGCTTGCCACGAAAACAGAAAAAACAGATAACAAATAAAATCTTTTAGCCACAGAATGACACAGAAAAACACAGAAAAAGAGAGAAAAACTAACAGAAAGAAAGCACACATCTACCAAACAGAATGGCAGACAGGGATTAAAACGGATTAACACAGAAAAAAGAAAATTAGAGAGTTAAAAACGAATAACAAACTTGCCACAAAAACACGAAAGAAAAGCACGAAAAACAGCAACAGAAAAATTAGCCCAGCGGAGCTGGATAGGAATCTCTAATCCACCAAAGGCGGAAAGAGCTTCCTACCACGGATAACAGACACGGATTAACACGGATAAAAAAACGAACAACAAATTTACCACGAAAGTACGAAAAACATAAAAAATCACGAAGAACAGCAACAGATAAAAGAAAGCACACAGATTGGCACAGATTAAAACGGATTGGCGCAGATAACAGAAAGTTTTAGAGTTAAAACAGAAAAAAAAAGGGATTAGAGATGGTTGAGGGAGTATTCTTTTATTTTCAACTGCAAGGTTCGGCGGCTGATGCCGAGCGCTTGTGCGGCTTTTGTCCTGTTGCCGTTCGACGCCTGAAGCGCTTCTATGATTAAACTTTTTTCGGTTTCGGTTTTGCCTTTCTTGCTCTCTTCCTTTAATGTCAGTTTTTGTGAACCCGTTTCAACATTAGTTTTGAGGTGCGGGAAATGTTCCGTCTGCAATATTTCCACGTCTTCCAGCACTACGGTTCTTTCAATCACATTTTCCAGTTCCCTTATGTTGCCTTGCCAAGGGTAATTCATAAGCGTTTTCAACGCGTCGTCGCTTATGCCGCGAATATTCTTCCCTTCACGTTTATTGAACCTCGAAATAAAAAACTCCACCAACGCTTTGATGTCTTCTTTTCTTTCCCTTAGAGGAGGCAAAGAAATAGGCACTACGTTTAACCTGTAATAAAGTTCTTCGCGGAATTTGCCTTCGGCGACATATTCCTGAAGGTTTTTACTCGTAGCGACGATAAGTCTGATATCAACTTTAATAGTTCGTACTCCGCCTATTCTTTCGAATTCCCTTTCCTGTAAAACCCTGAACAGTTTCGACTGGTTATTTATGCTCATCTCGGCGATTTCGTCAAGGAACAGGGTTCCGCCGTCCGCAAGTTCAAATCTGCCGGGTTTGGCGACATTCGCTCCCGTGAACGCGCCTTTTTCGTAACCGAATAGTTCGCTTTCGAGGAGGTTTTCGGGAATTGCGGCGCAGTTGACTTTTATGAAAGGTTTATCTTTCCTGTCGCTCCTGTAGTGAATGGCTCTTGCGGCGAGTTCTTTCCCGGTGCCGCTTTCGCCGCGGATGTAAACGGTTGCGACGCTTTTGGAAACTTTTTCAATCATTTGATAAACTTCCTGCATTCTAGGCGATTTGCCGACGATTTCATCTTCATCCTCGGGACTGATTAAAAAGTTTTGTGTATTCTTTTCCTGCACGTTTAGTGCTTTTTCTACTACCTGTTTAATTTCGTTTATGTCAAAAGGTTTGATTATGAAATCGTAAGCGCCCTGTTTCATAGCGGAGACTGCGGTTTCGACGGTACCGTGAGCGGTAATCATAATCACGGGAACGCCCGGAGAAACTTTCATAATTTCCGAAAGTAAGGAGAGGCCGTCCATTTCGGGCATTTTCAAATCGGTAATAACGAGGTTGGGAGGATTTTTTGTAAAGTGTTCAAGGGCTTCTTTGCCGTTATTTGCGGTGATTACTTTATATCCTTCTTTCTGGAGCATAGCGGAAAGAACTTTTTGCATACTTAATTCATCATCTACGACGAGTATATTTTTAAGCATTTTTATCTCCCGGCAACATTATAGTAATAGTTGTGCCTTGTTTTTCTTTACTTTCGATATCAATCATCCCGTTATGGGCATCTATAATCTGGCGAACAATGGAGAGTCCCAGTCCCGAACCTTTCTTTTTGGTAGTAAAAAACGGTTCCCATATTTTGTCTTTAACTTCCGTGGAAATCCCGGCGCCGTTGTCCTGTATTTTTATTTCGACGAAGCGGGTATCTTTTTGTTTTTGTACGTTTATTATAATTTCTCCTTTTTCGGGCATTGCCTGAACGGCGTTCAGAAAGAGGTTAAGAAAAACCTGTTTCATCAAGTCGGGGTCTATAGAGAGAAGCGGGACTTCGGAATAGTTTGTTTTGAAGACGATATTATCTTTTTTAACGAGAGGTATTGTTTTATCGATGAGTTGGGAAATGTTATAGGGTTCGGTTTTTATGGTTGGGGGGCGCGAGAATTCAAGGAATTCGGAGACCAGTTCGTTCAACCTGTTTGTTTCCGTGAGTATAATATCAATGAATTCATTTTTTCCGAATTCGGTTTCGAGGTATTGCGCGGCGCCTTTCACGGAACCGAGCGGGTTTTTTATTTCGTGAGCAACTGAAGAGACCATTGTTCCGAGAGCGGAGAGGTGTTTGCTTTTTTCTTTTTCGGCGTGTGTTTTATAAGTTTCTATTGACAGGATTGCGATACGGCAAAGTTCGGCAAGGAATTCGAGTTCTTTTTTAGTAAACATATTTCCGGTAGTTTTTTCGTCTGCGAGCAGAAATCCGGATATTTCCATTTTGAATTTCATAGGGACGGCGACTTCGGATTCGAGTTTTTGCATAGTTTGGATAACGTTTTCGATGTTGGTTTTTTGGATGGGAGCATCGTTGCCGAATTTTATTCTTGCGATTAATTCTTCTTTTACAACGACGTTATTTTTATTTAATTCTTTTATGAGGGAATCTTCGGCAGGGATGATTTCTTTTTGGGGAGATTTCAGTATTTGGAAGTTGTTTTTATTTTTGAGAGCGAGAGAGAAACGAGAAGCGTTTATGGTTTTGGAAGCGGTATTGAGGAGGAGATCGAAAACTTCTTCGGGAGCGGTAGTATTGGATATACCGGTATTAAATTCGGCGAGTAGTTTGCGGTAATTTTTTTCTTTTCCTATCGCGGACACGAATTTATTTATCCCGCTGCGAACGGGTTGGTAGGCGAGAATTATTAATGATGCGGAGAGGAAGGCGAACAAATAGAGCAGGGGACCGGACGGGATAAATCTGAACAGGAGTAGGATAGCCGAGAGTACAGCGGCCATAAGGATAAAGGAGAGGGTATTTTTTGCGATTCCCCCGACGCCGAAAAGTCTGTATTGGATGATAGTATAGGCGATAATTAAGGCATATACGGCGTTTGCGAGGCTTCCGAGCGCAGGGAAATTAATTCCGAAAGCGGGGAAGGTATCGGTAAGGCCGCCTGCGATGCCGATAATTGCGCCGATGATTAAGTATTGGAGTCTGTTTTTTTCTACAGAAGAGGTGCTTTTTTTATGTTTATAAAGGAGTAAATATATTGAGTACAGGTATACGGGAATCTGGAAAAAGCAGAAAAGGGAAGTCCAGCCGGTGGAGATAGCGTAGGGCGTTAAAAGGGTTAAGAGGAAGAATATTGATAAGGAGTAGGAGACGAGGAGGAGATATTTTTGGAATTTTTCTTTTATGCCCGTGAACGAGATAACGAAGTGGAGGACTGCCGTGGGGAGGAAGACGAGTCCGATGCTGTTGAGTTTGAAGAAGAGGGCGACTTGCGGGGCGAACGGGGAGAGATGAATTTTGAAATACAGGGCAAAAGCCCTAAAGAGATTCCATATAAAGAGGCAAATGCTGATAAAGCCGAAGGTTTTGCGGACGATGTTATTTCTGTGGCCGGATAGGATAATGGCTGCGAGTGAGAGGTTGATAAGGGTAGCGATAACAGCGCCGACAAAAGCAAAGTTCATTAAGGAGTTAATACAACGTGAGTAAGGAAATGTCAAATTTTTTGTAGAAAAAGACTGCCGCGAAAGTACGAAATCACAAAAGAAAAACAAAAAACAGATAAAATCTTTGGCCACACCTGCCTGCCGGCAGGCAGGGAATGACACAGAAATACACGGAAAAGAAAAAAAGATAATAGAAAAAATCTGCCACGAAAACAGAAAGAAAGCACACATCTACCAAACAGAATGGCAGACAGGGATTAAAACGGATTAACACAGAAAACCCAGCTGAGCTGGATAAGTTAGACTAATCCTCCTGCGTCGGAAAGTCTAACTAACAGAAAATTATAGAGTTAAAAAATGAACTACAAACAGAGAAGAATTTACCACGAAAAACCCGCCAAGAAGACCGGCGGGCAAGTGCCCCAGGAATCAGCATCGGGAGATGCTTCCCACATTTCACGGAACAAATTAGACAGAAAAAAAAGAAGAGATTGGAGCGGATGCTCCAATCTACCCAATAAAAAAGGGGCGAACGGATGTTCGCCCCTTTTCTTGAAACAATATTTATTATTTCAGTTTGATGAGTTTGAGAGATTGTTTAGCGTTGTTTCTTACGAAGTAGATACCTTGCTTTACGTTTTTGCCATTATTGTCTTTACCGTCCCATGTGACATTAGTGGTTCCGCCTGAGGCGGACGGGCGGTCAGTGGTCAGAGGGAAAGTCTTTACTAATTTACCGGCAATGTCATAGATAGTTAATAGGGTATTAGTATAATAGTTATTAGGAGAAACAGAATAAGTGATGGTTGTAGAGTTAGAGAATGGGTTTTTAGAGATTGATAACACCGTGTTGCAGGATGTTTTTTCACTCCATTTTTCCTGTATACCAGCCGAGGGGGTACTTATATTTACGAATTCCGGGTATAAACCATTTGTGGCAGAAGTATCCCCGGTAAGCCAGTTTCTTCTTTCTGTCCATACGGGATTAGTTATAGTTCCGGTATTTTCGTAGGCAGAATCCCCGGAGGAAGCACCGTGACAAATTAAATCCAAAGTTTTATTTCCATCCAAATCGCCTAAAGCGCATTGCGACTGAAAAGGCGGACGACCCCACGCCGTTTTTTTCTGCCATACGGGATTGTTTTTTGTCCCGATATTTTCAAAAGCTTCAATTTCACAAGCCCACCAGCGTCTTACCAAAATGTCAAGGTCTCCGTCATTATCCAAATCTCCATAAGTATGCGCAAGGTTTTCATCCGGCACAGGCAAATCCCATAGAGGACGCCTTTCCCATTTTATAGTATCCGCGGTTCCTATATTTTTAAAAAACTTAATAGTATCTATTTTAGCTATGCTTAACTCGTATTCACCATCTCCATCTATATCAACGAACTCAGCCCAAAACACCATAGTAAATCCGGGCGGTGAAAAATCCCATCCGGCTTTTTTTTGCCAGACGGGTACAGTGTCGGAGCCTATGTTTTCAAAAGCTATTATAGTATTTATATCACCGGTAACATAGGCATCAAAATCACTGTCGTTGTCCAAATTACAAAAACTTGCGTGAATGTATTTAGAGCTTGAAGTATAGGGAATATCCCATACTTGTTTTCTTGACCACAGGTTACTGGTATCGCCTGTGTTTATCCAACAATGACAGCCTACAAACAAGTCCAATCCGGAGATTAAGATTTGCAGTAAAAAAGTTGACAGCATATGATTACCTCTTCACCATTTATAATTATTATTGCAAAGAAAATAAAAAGCAACAAAAAAATAAAAGAAGAGAACGGAATACCACGAAAATCAGAAAAACATAAAAAATCACAAAAAACAGATAAAATTTTTAACCGCAGATAAACAGAAAGATAAAAAAACAAATAAAGAACAGAATACAGAAGATTCAGACAGGATTAACAGGATAAAAAAGAACAGATTAATTTTTCAACAGGGACTTGACGAGATTGTAAGAGACAACAGAAAGAATATTTGCCACGGATTGACACGGATAACAAACACGGATACACACGGATAACGGAAAATTATAGAGTTGAGAAATGAACTACAAACAGAAAACAAAATCGAAACCACAAGATTTCCAGTCCGCCTCAGGCGGAGACAAGTTGGACCCCCGCTATGCGGGATAGCAATCTCTACGGTAAAAGATTCCGGACAACAATCTCTACAAAACAGACTAAGAGCTTGTAAGTAAGGAGTAAAACTCCTAAGAGCTTGACTATCCAACGCTTCGCTACAGGATACGAATCCCTAAGGGCTAAAGCTCCAAGGGCTTCGTATAATCTCCCTGACGTCGGAAAGTCTAACTAACGGAAAATTATAGAGTAGAGAAACGAACAACAAACTTGTCACGAAAACATAAAAGAAGAAAACGCTATGCCCCTACGGAGAAAAAAATAAATATTTTTAGAATCTTTTTATGTTTTTCTGCATCGAACAGTATTGAGGGAATAAAAATTCTGCCACAAAAACACGAAAAACGGATAGGGAAAAGAAATTTTGGGACGCAGATTTTCGCAGATTTACAGGATAAGGGAAAACAGAGAACGGAAAAACAAAAAAAGACGGAGATATAATTTGGATAAACAGATAAGGATTTCCGCAGAAAAAAGAAAATGGAAAATTATAGAGTTAAAAAATAACAGGCAACAGAAGAGATTTTTAGCCACGGATAAAAAAATACAGAAATTCTGCCACAAAAGCCATGCCTTCGGCAGGTAAACAAGCGGGAAATCAGATTAAAAGATTAACAAACTTGTTTCATTTTGTGCACAAAGGAGGGGAATGAAAGTAAAAAATTGGCCGATGAATTTCAGGGGGACGCTTAAAGGGATTACCCCTGAAGATGCGAAAAAGATGTTTAATTACGATATGCCGGCGGACGCAAAAGGAATTACTTTTAAAGTCAGAAATAAAAGAAATACAATAACTCCATATTACCCGGAAAAATACGTCAACGACAACTTCACAAAAAATCCTCAATTCATATCAAGTAAAAATATTATGACCACGCTTATAAAAATCGCCCCGCAAATAAAAGATATCCTTTACCCGGTATGGCACGCAGAAGCGGTAAAAAAAGGATTCTACTCGGGACATCATTTCTTTATGAGCACGAATTATAAACGAATAAACTCGGGGTTGGAAAATATTTTATTCACTATCGGAAATTTAGATGCGACAACAATAGTTAATAGGAAATCAAATTCCGGTTATAAAACAGGCGTAATCATACTGGATTCAGAAACGCTGGAGGTCAAGCATATCCCGCCGAGACACTATCCCGACGAAATCTCAGTCCCGGAAAAATCTGAAAACCAAATGGTATTTGCATATTATAAGAGTCAAAAAAATTATTCACCGTCAATCCGAATTTTATAAACCTAATAACTTTTTGTAGACGGCCCTTAGAGCTTTAGCTCTTAGTCCGTCTCAGACGTATATCCAGCTCAGCTGGAAATAGGAGGGAAAGAATGCCAACAGCCACAGGTGGCAGTTTCGGTACTATAAGCGGAACAATTGGAAACATAACTTTCGTAAACCGAAAAGGGAAACAAGTTCTATACCAGAGACGCGACCCTGACGAGATAAGAAGCCATCCGAATACTCCTTTCAAAAATACGAATACTATAATGGGATTGCTGATGCGAATGTATCACCTGCTGGGACCGACATTCCGAAAATACTGGGGCAAAGGGTATAAACGGGACTCCGAACATAATTATTTCATACACCAGAGTATGGGATATTTGTACTCCTCTATCCCGGACAAGAAACAACTTATCAGTAATTCCAACCGGATAGACCTTTCGAAAATGTTTCCTGTATATGGCGGAAAAATGTATGAACCCAGATTAAAAATAGAAGATTTGAGTTACGAATCCGGCAGACTGCACTTAAAATGGTATACAGGTACTTTCAGAGAAGGCAAACCCGACGACACCGCAAATATTCTTGCGCTTTATTTTGCGCCGCGCGCCAAAGGAACACATACCCTTGATTACCTTTTCGAGACAGGGCAAACCAAAAACCTGACCGATGACGGACAATTCAAAGCGATTAACTCGATTATGGTAAATAATATGTGTTCGGATAAGTATGAATTGAAAATGTTTTACGGGAAAGCCGTAAGGAAACAAGGCGAGGCAACGATTTTTATAGACGAGAATTTAGACAAGAGGTTTCTGGCGACGTTTTTGTTTTTTTCGAACGGGAATTTGTATTCGGATGTGTATGTTTGAGGGAAAAGGGAATGGTATAAGCGTTTGGGAATATCGGAAAAATAGTCGTTGTCCCAAATTACCAACCAATTACCAATTACACCAATTTTCCAATCATTGATTTTTTATATCGTATACCAATATTACATTCAAAATTTCAATTTGACAAATTCATATATTAGATGAAGATGGGAATATATTTGAGCAGTAACTTATGGTAACTAGTAGTAACTAGAAATAATTATTAAAAGGGAGGAAGGTATGAAATACGGAGCGAGGAATCAATTGATTGGAAAGGTAACAAAAGTTGTAAAAGACGGCATAATGTGCCAGATTGATTTTGATATTTCTGATAATGCAAAAATGAGTTCCGTTATGACAAAGGAATCACTTGAATCTATTGGTGTCAAAAAGGGAGATAAGGTTAGAGTTATTGTTAAAGCAGTAAACGTTCTGATTGTGAAGGAGTAAATATGACAAATAAAATAGATGCTTCTGGATTAGCTTGCCCTCAGCCGGTAATTTTAACTAAAAAGGCGTTAGAAGGAATAACCGATGGAGCGATAGAGGTTATTGTGGATAACAAACCTGCATCTGAAAACGTATCACGGTTCGCAAAAAACTCGGGTTGTAAGGTTGAATTGAAGGAAGCACAAGGAGTATATAGCATTAAGATAACAAAAGGTGTGGACTCAAAAGTTTCTGAGGAAAAGATAGCTTGTAATGGAAAAGAGGACGGTAGAATAGTAGTGTTTATTTCTTCGGATGCAGTAGGACGTGGAGACGACGAGCTTGGAAAAATTCTTATGAAAGCTTTCTTTCCTACGTTGAAGGAATTATCTCCGAAACCGTATAGAATTATATTTATGAATAATGGTGTGAAGCTCGTTACCGAAGGATCTTCTCATTTAGAGAATTTATCCGAACTTGAAAAAATGGGGATAGAGATACTTGTGTGCGGCACCTGTCTTGATTTCTTTCATCTTAAAGACAAGTTGGAAGTCGGCAGGGTATCAAACTTTTTTGAGATATCTGAAACTTTTTTAAAAGCGGATAAAGTGATTAGTTTGTAAGAAGGCAAAAAAACAGAAAAGAAAAAGTAAAGATTTTATCTAGCGTTGCTGGATAAGTTAGACTAATGTTTCTGACGAAACAAACTCTAACTAAGGGGGAGAAATGGCAGATTATAAAGAGATGTGGAAGGGGCTTGGGTTGAATCTGGAGAAACACGATGTTCTCCTGAATGCTCTTGGTGATATGTATGGCAGTATGTATATGAATCAGAAAGACAGACCCAAAGGTATGGAGTATTTTGATTTTGTCGTTTCGGAAGCGCATGGATTGCGGATAAAGGAATTATTAGACCACAAAGAAAAAGGCGGTAAAGTTATCGGGACTTTTTGCGTGTATGTTCCGGATGAAATAATTACTGCTGCAAATGCCATTGGAGTTGGACTTTGCGGTGGAGCGCAGATTTCCATTCCTGATGCGGAGACTGTTTTACCTGCCAATTTATGTCCACTGATAAAGTCGGTATTCGGGTTTAAACTTGGGCGTATATGCCCATATCTTGAAGCTTCTGACCTTCTTATCGGCGAGACAACTTGTGACGGTAAAAAGAAAGTATGGGAGATATTCAATGATTATGCTCCGGTTTATGTTATGGAAGTTCCGCAAAAGAAAGGCAAAAAGGCAAAAGAACTCTATCTTGAAGAATTGAAATTATTTAAGGATAAAATGGAAAAGGTAAGTGGAGTGAAAATTACGGCCGATATGCTCGGGGAAAAGATAAAGCTTATAAACTCAAAGAGAAAAGCTATCGAGCGTTTATACGAACTTCGCAAGAGTTCGCCTTCACCGATATCCGGGAAAGATGCACTTTTAATTTCACAGATAGCGTTTTATGATGACCCTGTAAGATTTACTGCGCAACTAAACGTGTTATGCAACGAACTGGAAGAACGTGTTAAAAAAGGTGTTGGGGCAATGGATAAAAAAGCCAAAAGACTTATGATTTCGGGATGTCCTATGGCGCTTCCTAACTGGAAAACGCATCATATAATTGAAACAAGCGGAGCAAATGTGGTTTGTGAAGAAACCTGCACCGGGACAAGGTATTTTACTTCTCCCGTTATAGATGAAAATATAAAAGATATTGATGGACAGATGAAAGCAATAGCTGACAGGTATATGAGCATAAACTGCAGTTGCTTTACGCCAAATGATGAAAGAATAGATGATATCGTAAGGCTTGCAAAGGAGTACAAAGTTGACGGTGTAGTTTATTACAGTTTACAGTTCTGTCTTACTTATAACCTTGAATATGGGAAAGTGAAAAAGGCGCTTGATAAAGCGGGTGTTCCTTTATTAAAAATTGAGACTGATTACTCTGATGAAGATTCAGGGCAGTTGAAGACAAGAATACAAGGATTTTTGGAAAGGATTTCCTGATGTTTGCAGGTGTAGATATTGGTTCGCTTGTAACGAAAGCGGTAGTTTTAGGAGATAATAAAATTGTGGGTTATGCGATAGTAAATTCGCGTATTGAGCCGGGAAAAGCAGGTGAACAAGCATTAGAGCAGGCGATTATTAAATCCGGTTGCAGCAGTAAAGACATAGAATATATTGTTGCAACCGGGTATGGAAGAAATTCATTTTCCATTGCTAATAAGTCTATTACCGAGTTAACCTGTCATGCTACAGGCGCACATTATTTAAATCCAAAAATAAGAACGGTAATAGATATAGGAGGGCAGGACAGCAAGGTCATTAAGCTGGACGAAAACGGCAAGATGGTAGATTTTGCGATGAATGACAAGTGTGCAGCAGGAACCGGGCGATTTTTAGAAGTAATGGCGAATGCTCTGGAAGTTAAACTTGAGGATATGGGCAAAGTTTCGCTCGGCGCAAATAAGCCGTGTTTATTGAGTACTACCTGTACCGTATTTGCCGAGACAGAGGTGATTTCTTTGATAGCTTCCGGTGCAGGCAAAGAGAATATAATTGCAGGGCTAAGTGAGAGTGTTGCAAGGCGAGTTGGAAGTATGGCAAAAAGTTTAGGGGTGCAGGAAAAAGTTGTTTTTGTTGGTGGAGTGGCAAAAAATACAGGCGTCAAAAAAGCGTTGGAAGAATATTTAGGTATTAAATTTGTTGTTAACAGTATTGACCCTCAAATCAACGGAGCGTTGGGAGCGGCGATTTTGGCCGCAGAAATGAAGGAAATAAAACCAACTAAACCACCCGTACTATCTCTTAACTCAACCAATGTCAAATTGCCTCTCTAATATCAAGAACAATCAGCCCTTAACATTTCCCTGACCGCGCTAATGGATTTGTGCCCATGCGGATATTTTGGGAATTGTACCATAAGCGTGATTGAAAGACAGAGGAATAAAGACACCGACGGAAAGAGATGAGAGCGGTGCACCTACGGCGGATCATCTACCCAATGGTTATTGTTTTGGGCTAAAGCCCGGGAGAGGGGTTGGGGGGTTGGTCGTTACCCCCGCCCTAAAGGGCAGGGTAAGTTTAAAAAGAAAAAAACAAAGAAAAGGGGCGATCCAATAAAGAAACAAAAATATTATCGGGGCATAAAAGCCCCCGACTACCCAATAAAAAAGGGGCGAACAGCGGGTCGATTCTACAGATAAATCAGCATCGGGAGATGCTTCCCACATTTCACGATGGGAAGGGTATCAGGTTATCAGAGGATCAGCAGGCAGATTATCAGGTTATCAGAATATCAGGGACGGAAAATCGTTATTAGGATAGAAAGAAAAATCAGCATCGGGAGATGCTTCCCACATTTCACGATGGGAAGGGTATCAGGTTATCAGAGGATCAGCA